>PHCL01000053.1 GCA_002842195.1 Betaproteobacteria bacterium HGW-Betaproteobacteria-20
TGATTTGCAATTTGCCGTGCAATATAACCTTAAAAATGCCAAGGATTATTTATTCAATAACCGCTCAACAGACACTGCTGTTATGTCTGCGGCAGAAACCGCTATTCGTGAAGTGGTCGGCAAAAATAAACTGGATGATTTGTTGCAAAAAGGTTTGCAAGATACATCCGAACGCATGCAGATAATATTGGATAGTTATAAGGCCGGTGTGAAAATTATCAGTGTTTCAATGCAAAGCGCGCAACCACCAGAGCAAGTGCAGGAGGCATTTGAGGATGTCAATCGTGCCAATCAGGATAACCAGCGCCAAATAAACGAAGGTCAAGCCTACGCGAATGATGTAATACCGAAGGCGCGTGGTACCGCTTCAAGGTTGCTGGCCGAGTCCGCAGGTTACAAGTTGAAAATTGAAAGCGAAGCTAAAGGTAATGCCAGTCGTTTTGATCAAATTTTAACGCAATACAACAATGCACCGGAAGTCACTCGTCAACGTTTGTTTTTGGATGCACAAGAACAAATTTTGTCTAGCGTAAGCAAAATAGTGGTTGATCAAAAAGCAGGTAACAGCATGATGTATCTACCGCTTGATAAGTTGATTGGTGCTACCGGCAATGTGCCGTCTCAGCAATCACAATCTATGCAATCGCTTAATCCACAGACTGCTGTGCCTGATTCATCAGTTGATCGTACCCGTGACGCATTTCGCAGCCGTGACAGAGAAACCAGGTAAGGAATAATGATGAAAAATTTTACGCGTATTTTTATGGTGGTGTTTGCTGCCATTTTATTGTTGTCAGCTTCGGCTTTTACCGTTCATCAAACGCAATATGTAGTGGTGCAACGCCTGGGTGAAATCGTTTCCGTTAAAAAGGAACCTGGGCTCTATTTCAAAGTGCCGTTGGTTGATAATTTAAAGTATTTTGATAACCGCATACTCACCTTGGACTGGGAGCAGCCTGCCAAATTTATTACCAGTGAAAACAAATACATGATGGTCGATTCCTTTGTGAAATGGCGCATTATTGACCCCGCAAAATATTATGTTTCTATTAAAGAGGGCGGTGAAGTTGCGGCAGAAGATAGGCTGTCAAAGGTTGTCAATGCCGGGCTGCGTACAGAATTTGGTAAACGTACTGTGCACGAGGTGATTGCCGGAGAGCGTGGTGTTGTGATGGATAATTTGCGTAAGTCTGCTGATGTTGAGGCCCGTCAAATGGGCATTGAAGTGGTTGATGTGCGTTTGAAACGTGTGGATTATGCTGAAGAAATTAGCAAGTCGGTTTTTGATCGTATGATTGCAGAACGTAAACGTCTTGCTAATCAGCTCAGGTCGGAGGGTGCTGCTGCCTCAGAAAAAATCCGGGCAGATGCTGATAAGCAGCGTGAAGTGATTATTGCTGAAGCCTATCGTGAGGCGCAAAAAACTAAAGGTGAGGGGGATGCTTCAGCTGCCGCAATTTACAACACAACTTACGGCAAAAATCCTGAGTTTTACGCGTTTTACCGTAGTACTGAGGCGTACAAAAATAGCTTCAACAGTAAAAGTGATGTGATGGTGCTTGACCCAGGTTCAGACTTCTTTAAGTACATGCGTAGCCCAGTTAAGAAGTAAGTGAATAATACATTAATAACAGCGCTGGGGTTGATGCTGGTGTTAGAAGGCTTGTTGCCCTTATTCCTGCCACAGGCCTGGCGCGAGGCTTTTAAACGCATGATAGCGCTTAGGGATGGGCAGTTACGTTTCTTTGGTCTGGTTTCTGTTATTGGTGGTTTAGGGTTAATTTTGTTAGGTATGTAGTGTTTTGTTTGCCTGAAATAAATAATAAGCGATGGTGAAAATGCGTAATTGGTTACTCCCGGAATATATTGAAGACGTGCTACCCGCAGAGGCCGCACGCATAGAAACTTTACGCCGCACTTTGTTAGACTTATTTGCTGTGCATGGTTATCAATACGTTATTCCGCCCATGCTGGAATACATGGAATCGCTGATTACAGGCGTTGGCCATGATTTGGATTTGGCCACTTTTAAAGTGGTAGACCAACTCACGGGTCGTTTGATGGGCGTGCGTGCAGATATGACACCGCAAGCCGCCCGTATTGATGCTCACTTACTCAATCACCAAGGCCCAACGCGCTTGTGCTATGCAGGTAGTGTGCTGCGGACCAAGCCAGATGGCCTTGCGCAGACGCGAGAGCCTTTGCAAGTTGGTGCAGAGTTATACGGCCATGCCGGAGTAGCCAGCGATATTGAAATTCAACGTTTGCTGATTAAAGCGCTACAGGCGATAGGCATAGCACAGGTACACATGGATTTTAGCCATGTAAACGTGTTTGGTAGCTTAATTGAGTCCAGCCAGATTGATTCGAAGCTTGAGCAGGCGTTATATGCAGCGTTGCAAAGTAAAGATCAATCTGCTGTTGCTGCACTATCGCAAGGTTTAGATAAAACTACCCGAGATGCGCTTATTCACTTAACAACACTCAATGGCGATAAAACCGTCCTGGCGAAGGCCGCTAAAGTTTTGCCTGCTACACCAGCCATCAAGAGTGCCCTGGATGATTTAGTCAAAGTGAGTGCAGCCTTGGAAGAATTGGGTGTTACTGTCAGTTTTGATTTAAGTGAGCTGCGTGGCTATCATTACCATAGCGGCATTGTATTTGCTGCTTATGCGCAAGGCTACAAAGGGCCAATAGCATTAGGCGGGCGTTATGATGAAGTCGGACAAGCATTCGGTCGCGCGCGCCCGGCTACCGGCTTTAGCCTGGATTTACGTGGCGTTGTTACTGCCTTGCCCCCGGCGACGCCTGTCAAGGCAATATTTGCGCCTGCTGATGCGTGTGAAGCGCTGTCCGCTAAAATTGACGCATTAAGAACCGAAGGGCAGGTGGTGGTGCAGGCACTTGCAGGTGTTGAAGAAAACACAGATGAATTAAACTGCGATAGAAAATTAGCGCATTACAAATCTGGCTGGCATGTAGTGGATATTGAAAAACACTGATGGCAATCGCTTAATCGCTTAAAATCAAACTAAATTAAAACTTAAAGTAAACGTCATGGTAAAAAATAAAGCAGCAAGAAACGTAGTTGTTATCGGCACACAATGGGGCGATGAGGGCAAAGGAAAAATCGTCGATTGGCTCACAGATCATGCGCAAGGCGTAGTGCGTTTTCAGGGCGGTCATAATGCGGGCCATACATTAGTGGTTGGCCAAGGTGCAGCGCAACGCGTTTACAAGCTCAATCTCGTACCTTCCGGCATTGTACGTTCAGGTATTAATTGCTACATCGGCAATGGCGTGGTGTTAGATGCAGGACATTTATTGAGTGAAATTGCCGCGCTGGAAAAAGATGGTTTGGTAGTGAAAAACCGCCTGAAAGTCAGTCCAGGCTGTCCGCTGATTTTAAACCACCATGTTGCGGTAGATGTGGCGCGTGAAGCAAAACGCAGCGCAGATAAAAAAATCGGCACCACCGGCAAAGGCATAGGCCCAACTTATGAAGATAAAGTTGCACGCCGTGCTTTGCGTGTTTACGACTTATTTTATCCTGAAAGATTCTCGGAAAAATTAGCTGAAGTTATGGATTATCATAACTTTGTACTCACTCATTATTTGGGCGCAAAAGCAGTTGATTTTAATCAACAATATG
The DNA here is from genome assembly GCA_002842195.1 of Betaproteobacteria bacterium HGW-Betaproteobacteria-20. Lineage (GTDB taxonomy): Bacteria > Pseudomonadota > Gammaproteobacteria > Burkholderiales > Methylophilaceae > Methylotenera. The sequence continues at coordinate 3,653 of PHCL01000053.1, forward strand.
ATGCCAGTATGCAACATGCGCTAGCGTTGAAACCGATGATTAGCGATATTTCTGCTGATCTTTATGCGGCTAATGCACGCGGCGAAAATTTACTATTTGAAGGCGCACAAGGCACCTTGCTGGATATTGATCATGGCACTTATCCTTATGTGACTTCCAGCAACTGCATCGCAGGCCAAGCCTCGGCGGGTACGGGCGTTGGTGCCAATATGCTGCATTATGTATTGGGCATCACTAAAGCTTACACTACGCGCGTGGGCGGCGGGCCATTTCCCAGCGAACTGGATATTGAAACTACGGGAGCACCTGGTACACAGATGTCGGTAAAAGGCCAGGAAATTGGCACAGTCACCAAGCGTAAACGCCGTTGTGGCTGGGTTGATGCCGCCGCCCTCCGTCGCTCCGCCATGATTAATGGCCTTACTGGTTTGTGCATTACCAAGCTCGATGTGCTAGATGGCATTAAAGAACTCAAAATTTGTATCGGTTACGAGCTGGAAGGCAAAAAAATTGATCTATTGCCAGTCGGCGCGGATGACGTAGCAGGCTGCAAGCCAATTTACGAAACAGTGCCAGGCTGGAGTGATAATACCTTTGGTGTAAAAACCTGGGATGGCTTGCCAAAAGCCGCGCAAAACTACCTGAAACGTCTGGAAGCCTTATGCGGCGTGCCAATTGCCATTGTCTCGACGGGTCCAGAGCGTGATGAGACGATTGTCATCGAACATCCATTTGCTTAACCTTAGGTCATGCAGCCCATGTTTTATTCAGATAAGCAGCGCTTAGCTTGGGCAATTACAGGTTCTGGGCATTACCTGCGCGAGTCGCTCGCCATCCTAAAAACACTGGATAATGTAGATGTCTTTTTAAGTAAAGCCGCAGCTGAAATCATCAAACAATACGGCTTTCAAGCGCAGTTGGACGAGACTAAGCATAAAGTTTATCAAGACAAAACCGCCAGTAGTGTGCCAGTAGAGCTGTTTTACGAAGGCAAATATCACACGCTTGTCATTGCGCCAGCCACTTCAAATACCATCGCTAAAATGGCGTACGGTTTTTCTGATAGCCTAGTCACCAATTTATATGCGCAAGCAGGTAAAACGCGTGTTCCCAGTATCGTGTTTGCTTGTGATACCGTGCCGGAGTCAGGTGAATTATCTATTTTTTCGGAAGCGCCACGCGATAATATTGTAAAAGTATATCCACGCAAAATTGACCTGGATAATGTGGCAAAGCTGGCTGTTGTTGAATACACAAAAATCGTCGAGAGTTTTCAAGACCTCCATCAGGCAGTATCTACGCGGCTCGCAGACGTGCATTCACGAAGCCCTGAGTAAAATGGCTGAAAATCTACTTTTTTTGACAGGAAAACTGGCTGAAAAAAGTCTGCATAAAGTCTTGAGCGAGTTGCAAAATAAAGCGCACAGCAACTCCAAAACCCCTGAGTTTAAATATCGCATTGAGCAAATTGGCGTTTCTGTCGCTGCACTGATGACACCTGATTTAATCGCGCGTCGCCTTAAAGATACCGGTGATGCTGACAAGCTGATTTTGCCGGGTTTATGCCAAGGGGATTTAACCGCGTTACAAGTAAAATATGGCGTACCGATTGAACGCGGTCCTGCTGATTTAAAAGATTTACCGCAATATTTTGGGCAAACCGGTATCACGCCAGATTTAAGCCAGTACAGTGTGCAGATTTTTGCGGAAATTGTCGATGCGCCTTATTTAAGTGTGGAAGGCATCATCAAAAAAGCGCAGGCATACCAAGCACAAGGCGCCAATGTGATTGATTTAGGTTGCTTGCCGGGCGTACCTTTCCCGCATTTGGCTGACACAGTTAAGGCGTTGAAAGCACACGGTTATCAGGTGAGTGCTGATTCGCTTGATACCGATGATTTGCTCACGGCAGGTCGTGCAGGGGCAGATTACCTGCTAAGTCTCACAGAAAAAACATTATGGATTGCTGACGAAGTCGCAGCCATCCCTATTTTAATTCCGGCCAGGCCGCATAGCTTGCCATCGTTATATCGTGCGATTGAAACTTGCTTAAAACGCAATAAACCATTTATTGCCGATGCAATTTTAGATCCGATTCACTTTGGCTTCACCCGCTCGATTGTGCGTTACCAAAAGTTGCGTAAAAAATACCCGGATATTCAAGTGATGATGGGTATAGGCAATTTGACCGAACTGACTGACGCTGATACTACCGGCATCAATGCGCTGTTGTTTGGCATGATTAGTGAGTTGGAAATCAATACCGTGTTAGCCACATCAGTCAGTCCGCATGCAGTCAATGCAATTGCGGAAGCGGATAATGCCAGGCGCGTGATGCATGCCGCAAAGCATGATGACAGGCTGCCTCGTGGTTACAGCAATGGGTTGTTAGGGCTTCACGACAGGCAGCCATTTACCTATAATGCGGACGAAATTAAAGAAATTGCCGCCATGATTAAAGATCCCAGTTTTCGTATTCAAGTGAGTGAAACGGGGCTGTATATATATAACCGTGATGGCCTGTATGAAGCTGTTGACCCATTTGCGTTGTATCCGCATTTAAAAGTTGATGATGATGCATCACATGCATTTTACCTGGGTGTTGAATTAGCCCGCGCGCAAATAGCATGGCAACTTAAAAAGCGTTATGTGCAAGACCAGGAGTTAAATTGGGGTGTGGCGACGCAAAAACCCAATGTGAGTGATAAGAATTCGCATCGCGAAGCTTCTATTAAAGAAAAAACAGCTAGAAAAACCGACGAATAAAAAAATGATTTTTGAAACAATTATTATTAGTATGGATGTAGATGACAAGCCGCATGTGACGCCGTTTGGCATCCGCATGCAAGATGGTCTTGTGGTTATTTCGCCTTATAAACCTTCAACTACATTGGACAATATTCTAGCAACTCAACATGCAGTGATGAATTTAACCGATGACGTGCGTGTGTTTGCCGGCGCGCTGACGAGGCGGCAAGCATGGACGCTATTACCAGCTGAAAAAATAACTGGATTCAGGCTGGCGGAAACTTTAGCGCATCAAGAATTAAAGTTGGTAAAAGTGATTGATGATGCACAGCGTCCACAGCTATTGATGGAAGTCGTCTATGCGGTGCAGCATCAACCGTTTCAGGGTTTTAATCGTGCGCAGGCGGCGGTGATAGAGTTGGCGGTACTTGCAAGCCGCTTGCACAGGCTGCCAAAAGATAAAGTGACCGCAGAAATGGCCTATCTACAAATAGCCGTCGATAAAACCGCAGGTGAGCGCGAACTGCAAGCGTGGCGTTGGCTGACGGAAAAAATTGAAAATTTTTATGCAGCACAGGCGGGTGAAAATTTTGCGTAAAGAATGGTACCTATGACGCAGCTTTTAATTAGTGTCACGAGTATAGAAGAAGCGCAAATGGCTTTAGAAAATGGCGCGGATATTATTGATCTTAAAGATCCGAGTGCCGGAGCGTTAGGTGCTTTGCCGCTGGATTTAATAGAATCAATTGTAAATTTTGTCCGCAGGCAGAATAGGCTCAGCAGCGCCACAATAGGCGACTTGCCCATGCAGCCTGATTTACTGGCTAAACAGGTTGCCGAATTAGCAAAAACCAGGGTTGACTACATTAAAATTGGTTTTTTTGAAGCCAGCGATTATCAACCATGTTTAGACGGGTTAAAGTGCACGACCCAGGCCGGCGTAAAGTTGATTGCAGTGTTATTTGCCGAGTACGCTTACCCGTCAAATATCATTGAAGCCATCAAAAAAGCCGGGTTTATAGGCATCATGTTGGATACTGCAAAGAAAAATGGCTTAACTTTGATGGACTATTACTCAGATGAGCAGCGTGCAATATTTGCACGGCAAGTGTTGAAATGCGGCTTGTCATTAGGTTTGGCTGGATCATTGAAGGCGCAACATGTAGTGATAGCAAAAAAATTAAATCCCACATATATGGGTTTCAGGGGTGGTGTTTGTGATGAAAATAAACGAGCGCTGGGTCTAAACAAAGCAAAAATTAGAGCAATACGTAAAGTATTGTAAATGTGTTGTATAAAACCAACAAAAAGCACCGGATGCCGCATTTTTG
>PHCL01000054.1 GCA_002842195.1 Betaproteobacteria bacterium HGW-Betaproteobacteria-20
ACGTACCAAGCAACTAAAGCTTGAATTGAAAGCTTAAGGTGCATGCCAGAACTCCCTGAGGTAGAAACCACTCGCCGCGGGCTTTTGACCCTTGTTGGCAAGCTGGTTAAATCGGTCACCATTCGTCACCCTACGCTGCGCTGGCCAATTCCGCAGCACCTGCCTCAAACCTTACCTGATCAAACGCTACGCGGCCTTACTCGCCGTGCTAAATATATACTGTGCGAGTTTGACACTGGTGTTTTACTTGTGCATCTGGGTATGTCTGGCCGAATTCAATTGCTGGATGACAATTACCCGCCAGAAAAACATGATCATTTTGATATTGAATTCAATGGTGGCCAGGTATTGCGCCTGCGCGATCCACGCAGATTTGGTGCGGTATTGTGGATTGAAAATAATGGCCTGGATATAGATGTTAAAGCTATTCACCATCCATTATTAAACAGCTTAGGCCCGGAACCGCTGGAAGCTGGCTTTAATGCAGAGTATTTGCACAAAGCCTTAAACAACAAAACCCTTGCCATTAAAAACGCCATCATGGACAGTCATGTAGTGGTGGGCGTGGGTAATATTTACGCCTCAGAATCATTATTCAGAGCGGGTATCCATCCGCAAACATCAGCCAACAAGCTAAGTATAAGGCGCTGTGAAAAGTTGGTTGCAGAAATTAAATGCACATTGCAGGATGCGCTATTAGCCGGTGGCAGTAGCTTACGGGATTTTTTTGGTACAGATGGTAACCCAGGCTATTTTCAGCAGGAGTATTTTGTGTACGGACGTACAGGTGCGTCATGCAAGGTTTGCACAAAGTTGATTAAATGCATCCGTTTAGGACAACGTTCCACTTTTTATTGTGAGCAATGCCAAAAGCGCTAAAAATCTGTACGACATTTCGATTAATTTAGTCTTCAATTAAATATGGGCTTTAATAAAACCTGGTGCTCAATAAACCCAGGTGCTTAATAAAATCTACGAGAGAAAAACGTTGCCCTGTGAGGCGCTTACAGAAAGGCTCTCAGGGCACCTTGTCCGAAGGGTGCTAAATTTCGTCTAAAAATTGTATGGAATTAAGTTGAATGATGTGCATTAAACTCGGCTTATGTAAGCCAGAGCATAAGCAAGCTTAATAGCTGTACTGAAACCAGCAACACAATAGCCAGTGTTAATCTTTTTTGCCAGCGGGCCTGTTTTTGCTGTGCTTGAATTAACGCATCAAAGGTCTGTTGTATCGATGCATCTTGCCCGAAATGCGTTTGCTGATTTAAAAACTGATGCACTAAACGCGGCATTTTCGGTAAATTTTTAGCGATAAAGGGCAGTTCTTTTTTTAGCGTTTTCGCCACGCTACGCCAGCCAATTTGTTCGCTCATCCAGCGTTTTAGAAATGGCTTGGCGGTTTGCCATAGGTCGATGTTAGGATCTAAATCTCGACCTAAGCCTTCAATATTCAACAAGGTTTTTTGTAACATGACCAGTTGCGGCTGAATGATTACGCCAAATTTTCGCGACATTTGAAATAGACTGAGTAAGGTGCGGCCAAAAGATATGTCTTTAAGCGGCTTGTTAAAAATTGGCTCGCAAATAGCACGCACGGCGGTTTCCAGTGCTTCTACATTAGTGTCTTTTGGCACCCAGCCAGATTCAATGTGCGCTACCGCTACATCACGATAATCACGGTTGAAAAACGCTAAAAAATTACGCGCAAGATAGTATTTATCGTTGTCTGTAAGCGTGCCCATAATGCCGAAATCAAGTGCAATATAACGACCATCATCTGCTACTTGTATGTTGCCAGGATGCATGTCCGCATGAAAAAAACCGTCTCTAAACACTTGGGTGAAAAATATTTCTACACCATCATGTGCGAGTTTGGTAATGTCTATGCCTTTGCTACGTAGCACGTCTATTTTGCTGATAGGTGTGCCTACCATGCGTTGCATCACCATTACTTCTTTACGGCACCAATCCCAATAAACTTCTGGCACCAGTAAGTTTTTTTCAGGGAAATTACCCGCAAGCCGTGCGCAGTTAGCGGCCTCCAGCGTTAAATCCAGTTCGCTATGGGTATGTTCTGCAAATTCAGCGACTACTTCACGTGGTTTCAGGCGTTTGATTTCATCTGATAAAAGCTGTAACAGCCAAGCGCCGGTATCTAGCAACTTTAAATCATGGTTAATCACCTTGGCAATGTCTGGGCGTAGCACTTTTACTGCAACGGGTGTGCCGTCAAGCAGGCGTGCAAAATGTACCTGTGCGACGGATGCGCTGGCAACAGCGTCTTGTTCAAAGTCAGAGAAAACTTGATTTAATGGTAAGTTAAACGCTGCTTGTATGGTTTTTTCAACTTCGGCGTATGCAAACGGTGGCACTTGATCCTGCAATTTGGCTAGGTCATCGGCAATATCCAGCGGAATCAAATCGCGTCGGGTAGACAGCATTTGCCCGAATTTAACAAAAATCGGGCCTAACGATTCTAGTGCTAATCTAAGCCTTTCACCGCGCGGCTGGTGTTTGTTCCGCCAGAATAACAAGCCATTCAGGATGCTCTGCAGTGGTTTTAACTTGGTGTGGCTTAGTACGAACTCGTCTAAACCAAACTTCAGGGCTACAAAGATAATGTAAAAAAGTCGAAAAACTCGCATAAGTTTATTGGGTGCTATCTACAGATTGGTTGTTTAGCTGCTGGCTCAGCCTAGTTATTTTTTTCTCAAACCGCGCTACATCTGCCCGCAATGTGTCCACTTGCTTATTAAACTCTTCCACATGGCGTTTTTTAGCAATCAGCGGTTTTTCTTCTTGCCAATATTCGCTTAGCATTTCGGCTAGATTGACGCTGGTTTCTTTCACTGTTTTAACTGTGTGACGACCAAAATTACCTAATTTACTGGCTGGAATATCGCCGATGAAATTGCTTAAATCATCTTCGTAATCCCAGCGTACATTTGCAAGCACTTTGGCTAACTCAGCCGCCAAATGCGTGTCACCTTCAATGCTGATCTGCATTTTTGCTGCCTCATCCTTAGCGATTAAACGTAGCAATAGGCCCGGTGAAATAGTCACTATGGCATCTGCAGTATTGACTTCTCCTGCAATCGCTAAATTGCCGTTCTCTAAAATAACCAGACTGTTAGAAATAAATGCGACATTGAACTGTACAGACTTGCCCGCGAATGGCTGCAGCATTGCATTTGCCCAGCTATTTTGGCTAATGAGGTGTTGTAATAAGCGCGTAGAAAACCGTTTAAACATCAAGTTTATAACCCTTATGCAATGCGACTACCCCCGCAGAAAGGTTGTAGTAATCAACTTTGCCTAAACCTGCGTCAATCATCATTTGCTTGAGCGTTTCCTGGTCGGGATGCATGCGGATAGATTCGGCAAGATACTGGTAACTTTCGGCATCTTTCGCGAGAATTTTCCCCATCAATGGTAGTAATTTAAACGAATAGGCATCGTAAATTTTAGATAATGGCTGCCAGACTTTTGAAAATTCCAGTACCAGCACCCTGCCGCCAACCTTGAGTACACGCTGCATTTCAGCCAGAGCAGCGTCTTTATGCGTCATGTTGCGCAAGCCAAATGCCACGATTACGCAATCAAAGTAATTGTCAGGGAAGGGCAGTTTTTCAGCATCACATTGCAATGCCGGCACATTCAAGCCTGCGTCCAGCATGCGGTCACGACCAACGCCCAGCATGGAGGCGTTGATGTCGGTGAGTATTACCTGGCCTTCGGCGCCTACTTTTTTGGCGAATAATTTAGATAAATCGCCACTACCGCCTGCGATATCCAACACTTTATCGCCTGATTTAATACCGCTGATTTCGACTGCAAAACGCTTCCAGCCGCGGTGCATGCCAGCGGACATGACATCGTTCATCAAATCATATTTACTGGCGACGGAATGAAATACTTCGCCGACTTTTTTGGCTTTCTCTGCCTCAGCTACAGTTTTAAAGCCAAAATGCGTGTCTTGATTTGCGTTGTGTTCAGTGCTCATGGTGCTCTCTTTGCAAACTATACTTTTCTTTTAATGCCAGCCGCGCTTAACTTGCCTAAATACTCTAACCAAAGCGCTTCATAGTCGCGCCCTAAATCGTATAAATAATCCCAGGAATATAGGCCGGTATCATGGCCATCTGAGAATGTAAGCTTAACTGCGTAATTGCCCACGGGCTCTATTGCGATGATATTCACGTCTTCCTTGCCTATTTGCAATACTTCTTGCCCGCGACCATGACCGCGAACTTCCGCGGATGGCGAATACGCCCGCAAAAACTCGCAAGACAACATGCATTCAGTGTTGTCATCAAACTTTATTTCGAGTAAGCGGGATGCCTGATGCAGGCGAATGTCTATAGGACGGGGTGAATTAGTAGTGAGTCCGCTCATTTAACTGCCGTTTTTCAAGTAATTATATTTGATAAAAACATGATGATAACAGAATGACATGGTTTGATGCTGCCTGACCATTGCGTATCAATCACTTAACAGTGAATAACAAAGCCGCTCATCTATAAATAACAGCCTTTTATCTGAACCTTATTTTAAATGGGGATAATAATTGCTTGATTAGGTTGATTGTTTTTTAAATAATGATTAAAGTCCTATTAAGTAAAAATGCGTAAGGACTATTGTGGATCAAGAAAATTCTAAAGGTAAGTTAGCGCATCAATTTGCAGCCTATACTGAATGGCGGAAAGCCTTGGTAGATACGATAGATGATTATCGTAGCTGGCTCAATGAGCAAGAGCTGAATGATGGTCAAATGGACCAGCGCATACAGCAGTTGCTAGATAGACTGCGTGAAGATAAGCTTAATGTCGCTTTTGTTGCTGAGTTTTCGCGCGGTAAGTCCGAGCTTATCAATGCGATTTTTTTTGCAGGCTACGGCACGCGATTATTGCCGTCAAGCGCTGGCCGTACCACAATGTGCCCCACAGAACTGCTATACGATAAATCCAAACCCAGTTCAATCATGTTGCTGCCGATTGAAACGCGTCTTTCTGACGCAACCACCACCGAATATAAGCGTTACCCAGATGAATGGAAAACCGTCACTTTCGAGGTGGATTCCAATGAAAGTATGGTCAATGCATTTAAGGAAGTGAGTAGCACCAAGGCTGTTCCGCTTTTAGACGCTGAAAAATATGGCCTGTTTGACCCCAATAGTGCAGATGATGCACTGAGCGTTAACAAAGACGGCACTATTGATGTGCCATGTTGGCGCTATGCCATGATTAACTTCCCGCACCCGTTGCTTGAGCAGGGTCTGGTGATTCTAGATACGCCAGGCTTGAATGCGATTGGTACCGAGCCTGAATTAACGCTCAATATGTTACCCAATGCGCATGCGGTGCTATTTATATTGGCTGCCGATACAGGGGTGACTAAATCTGAAATTGATGTTTGGCGTCAATATATTAGCGGCACGCGCTGGAAGCAAAAAGGCCGGCTGGCGGTACTCAATAAAATTGATGGTCTTTGGGATGAGCTGAAGAATGAAGCGGATATTCAGACTGAGCTTACCAAGCAAATTAAAACCAGTGCAGAGCTGCTAGGCTTGGAAACCAATCAAATATTTCCAATTTCAGCACAAAAAGGTTTGCTGGCCAAGGTGAACGGAGATGAGCCATTGCTCATTAAGAGCCGTATTTTAGAGCTTGAAAAAGCATTGTCTGACGAATTGATTCCGTCTAAAAAAGAAATTGTGCGCGACAACACGCAAAATGAAATTGAAGACTTAATTGCCAGTTCACGCCTTATTTTGGATGCACGTATTTCAGGCATTAATGATCAATTGCTTGAATTGCGCGGCTTACGTGGTAAAAATGAAGATGTTGTCGAGCACATGATGAACAAGGTTAAGGTTGATAAAGAAAATTTTGAGAAAGGTTTACAGCGTTTCCAAGCTTTACGAAGTATTTTCTCTCAACATACAAACCGCCTATTTACATTGCTAGGCATGGAGGCGTTGAAATCTCACGTACATATCACGCGTGAAACGATGATTGATGCCAACTTCACTAAAACCATTCGCACGGCAATGGATAACTTTTTCAGTGAACTGAAACAGCGATTAATTTCATCTGATAAACAAATTGATGAAATTAAAAAAATGATGGATGTGATGTACGAAAAATTTTCTAAAGAACACGGCCTTCGTAAGTCTGAGCCGCCAGCTTTTTCAACATTACGCTATCAAAAAGAGTTAGCAAAACTTGAGCGTGCCTATAAAGAGCAATTCAATACAGCTTTTAATATGATTGCTCATGAGAAAATGACATTGACTAGCCGATTTTTTGAAACCTTAGCAAGTCGGGTAATTCATGTTTATGAAGTCGCTAATCGAGATATTGAAAATTGGCTGAAAGCGGTTATTTCACCAATGGAATCGCAAGTACGTGAACATCAATTGCAATTGCGCCGACGCTTGGAAAGTATCAAGCGCATCTACAAAGCGACAGATACACTGGAAGATCGTATTGCCGAGTTAGAAGCAATTGAAAAAGGCATTCAGTCGCAGTTAAATGATTTGAAAGTGCTGCAGATGCACATGAAAAATGCGCTTGCATTTGAGTCGACAGAAAATGTGATGGCCGCTTAAGGTAAGCCGGTGGCTATGACTCAATAAAAAGATTGCAATGCGAGAGCGTACGAGCGTGTCCCGTATTTTGTGTAAACATCGGTTAATTACTGCTGAGGCATCCTCCCCTCAAGGTGAATGATAGCCTACTTAAAGCAGGTTTCTGGTCTTGTACCGGCATCGTCATTTGCTACTAATATTCATCAGTACCAAATAGCAAAATTTCATTTTGCATACCTATTAGGACTGGATAATCAAAAATGACGAGCAGTATATTGCAAATATCACTTTCATATTTTGCGCGTAACTTAATTTGTGCTTTTGTTATACAATTTGGTTATCTGACTGCCGCAGGTTTTGTACCGTAGTGCGTTTCCACCATTACACCAATTTCTTTTAGCATAGGTGTAGGTAGAACGCCACCTGCACAAATGATGACGGACTCATTGGGTATTTCTATGATTTCCTTAGTTGCTAACTCTAATTTTACAGACTCAGGTAGTATTTCTTTTACATTAGACTGGAGTTCGACTCGGAGTTTTTGATTTGTAATTGCAACCTCAAGTTTTTCACGGTTTTTAGGTTTAATGCGTCCAAAGGCCTCGCTACGGTAAGAGAGTGTGACAATAGAACCTATTTGTTCAGAAATAGTGATGGCAGCCTCTATTGCACTGTCGCCACCACCAACGACTAGTACATGATTGCCTCTAAATTGTTCTGGATCAATCAGACGATAGATGACTTTAGCTTGATCTTCACCTGGGACGTTGAGCTTACGCGGAGTCCCTTGGCGGCCAATAGCCAGCAAGATATTGCTGGTTTCATAAGTTGATTTAGAAGTTTTTACTGCATAACCATGCTCTGTTTTACTGATGGTTTCCATTCGTTCGTTAAATCTAACAGGAATCACCTGTTCTTGCATAATACGTAGCCAGAATCCGATTAATTCTTCTTTGCTGATGTCGTACATTTCTACCAGGCCGACAATTGGTAAATGAACTGGTTGCGTCATAGCAACTTTGTTTCGTGGGTATTTAAAAATAGCCCCACCTAAAGACTCTTCCTGTTCAATCGTAATATATTTTAACCCTTGTTCTTTTGCGGCAAGGGATGCTGAA
>PHCL01000055.1 GCA_002842195.1 Betaproteobacteria bacterium HGW-Betaproteobacteria-20
TGGACTGCCTGGCCAGTGAAGTTGACCCTTAAGTGAGCCTTCGCCGCCTTTTATCGTATCCGGGTATCCAACACTTTTAAGTGTTTTACCTAAATTTTTAATATCCCAGGTGACGTTAAGATAAGTATTTGGATTTCTGGCCCAGTTATTCCATTGCCCTTCTGCATCAATTGCACTGTCAGGAGTACTGAGTTTGAGTTTTTGAATATTCCAGTTATCGTTTTGCGGATAGGCAATTAACTCTAAAGCGCCAAAATTTTTCTTATTAAATGTAAAGTTATCAGCTGTGATATCTAATGATGGGTAATCCTGCTCAAGTTTATTAAATACTTTTGCATCTGTTTCAGCTGGCGCAGTTTTAGTTCTATTTGGCGTTGCTTCAGGCACAGTTAAATTACTTAAACGAGCAACCAGTTTGCCGTTGTTTTGGCTCAACCATTGTAAATCGCCTGTTATTTCGCGGCTTTGTACGGTGGCTCGTAAGCCATCTTTATTGCTATTGTTTGAGATTTTTAATTGATTGATGCGCCTGTCAAAAATATCCAAGGTATTGATTTTTAGCGCTAATTTCTTTATGGGTATTGATTGCAGTGAAGTCTCTTGTTTTGCTCCGCCTGTTAGGTCACGCAATACACCGCGCCAGGCATCGGCATCAAGGTAATCCAGACTGCCATATACTTGCAGGCCCTTGGTGTTGCCCAATTCAACATTAGTATTTAATTCGCCAATGTTTGTAGTGGCTGTTTCACCAGAATTTCCCCCGGAATTAATGCGAACACTGCCACTATCAAATTTAAGATTATCATTCTCGCCGGTGCGCAATATTTTAGCGGTCAGCTTGCTGCTAAGATTGACGGTAATGCTATCGCTGTTGGGGACCTGTTTTTTTGCGATGCGTAAGTTTAAACGCTCGTTCGCTGCTTTGTTAAACGGAATGGGCAGGGTGGAGCTTAGGCCGATTAAATCTGAACGAATATCGACATTGACCATTGGTTTTTGAATGGTGATGTTGCCTACCCAGTCTGCGCTACCAGCTAAGTAATTTACACTGTTTGCCAAAGATGCATTGTCCGGGCTTTGCTCAATTAGCATTTGTTTAAGCCCGGCGCTACTCATTTTGCCCTTGGCAGTTACCTGGATGACTTTATCTTTATTAGTATTTAAACTAAGCGCAAGGGGCGAGCCAAACGCACTGGCGTTAATGCTCTTCGCATACAAGCTACTTTCGGTAAATTCCAGCAAGCCATTGATGCGCGTAAGTGTCGGGATACCTGCTGCTGCCATGCTGCCGTTGGTAATTTGATATGCGCCTTTATACTGAGCCGCCTCAATGTTCTGTAGTGGTATTTTCAGGTTTAATACAAGCTTGCCTGACCCACTGGTTTTTAAATCATCAGTAAAGCCCAGAGTCACCGTAGAAACAGGGCTTGCATTCACAAACTTAATGCCTTCATCAACAGGACCTTTAAGCTCGCTATCAACATTAAGCATAGGCGAGTCAGCATCCAACTTTGCTATTGTCGCTTTACTTTTTATGATTTGATTGCCAAAAACATGACCAGCATTCGCATTAAGCTCCATACGCTTGCCTTCAAACAGCAAATCCAAGCCTAAACCTTCGATTTTTGGCCAACCAGTACCAAATTCCAATAAACTATCGCTGACTTTTGCGGTGACTCTGAATATACCTAGCTTACTGTCCAAGTTATTTTTACTATCCACAAACGGAAAATCAGCTAATCGGCCTTTAACGGTCAGGTCAATGTTTTCAGCACGTCCTGCCAGTATAGAGCTGTCTAACCAGTTGAGCGTGGTTGTGCCCAGCATTGTCGGGTAATAAAAAGGCGCGAACTTAGCATTACCTTTACCAAACTTACCTTTGAGATCTAAAAAACCACCTTTATTACCATCCATTAAATAACTTGCATCAAGGCTGCCAGACAAATGTGCGCTGCTGACAGTGAGGTTGTTTGTTTGGATTTTTGTTTGCGGGTTTTTAGACTGAGGATTTTTTATGGCCCAGGTAATGTCGCCATCCAATTTATCTGCCGGTACAGGCCAGCGCAAAATATCTTTAAAGTCCAAGCTGGCATTTTTTGTGTGCAGTATCATTTTTCCATTATTTTGATTGGCTTTAATTTCACCAGTTAAATTGTTAAAGCCTGGTATTTTTTCATGGGCCAGTATGCTTAAACCATTAAACTTGGTATTAAGTTGATAGGTTTTGACCGCAGATTGCTTACCTGCCCAATTAAGTGTTAAGTCATCCAATTTGCCTGTGGGAGAATGTCCGGCTACTTTTTGTAAGGTATCTGCCGGAATAGGTAATTGCACCAAATAGGGTTGAAGCAATGCCAGGTCAATATGAGCTAGTTTCAAGTAAATGGCTTGACTGCCCTGCAGAGTATTTGCATAGCTGCCTGAAGCATTTTGCAAAATTAAACCATTGCTCGTCTCAAGGCTAAGGCGATCTACATTGAAAACCTGCTCTGCATTAGACTTTTCCCAATTGAGTTCCCCACTAAGCTTATTTAGCAACACGGGTTCAGCTTTGGCTTTAAGTCGCATTTGCACTTTATGTAATGCTACGCTGCTGGTAATGGACTGCACTTCATGTCTGGCAAATTGAATCTTTACGTCAGCACTGCCCATGCCAGATTGCAGGTCTATCGGGCGGGTGAACGCGCTATAGTCCACCCAAGGTTTAAAGGCTGCAATATCGGTATTTTTTAATTGAGCTTCTACGCTACCGCGCCACTCCGTAATCTGGCTGACATCGTTACCGTATACGTTAGCATTGATGATAATTGGATTTTTTGTTCCGGCAGAAGGTAAAGCACTTAGCGTAATGCGGTGATTTTTAAGCAAGCTTGTCCAGGGTGGACTCACTACCTGCAGGTTTAAATGATCTAAACTCAACGCGGGTGCGTCACGCATTTCATCTAGCCAAATGATTTTGGCACCGAGTACTTCAAATTTATTTTGACGTAATAGCCAATTCGGCAAATCGGGCTTGGATTGCCCTTGCATGCTTACGCCAGCGACAAAAATGTCGCCATTTACATTACGCCTAATGGTGAGTTCAGGCGAGCGAATGGTTAAATTTGCAAGGTGCGGCTCAAGCAATGGAATACTTAACCATGAAAATGACACGTCGGTATTGTTAAGCTGCAATGCGGGGCGGTTTTGCGCATCATAAACATCGATGTTTGATAACAACAAATGTGGGTGTACGCCTTGCCAGCCAGCCTCAATTTTGCCAATGACAATTTTTTGCTTGGCAGCATTACTGGCAAAAGTGGCAATTTTATCTTTGTACTGGTCAATATTAGGAAATACATAGAATTGAATCGTCAGCACTGTAAGCAGTACAAGCACAACAATAATGCCGACCAGCCAAAATACACTACGATAAACCAGTAACAGAGATTTTTTAATCATTATTAGTAGCGGATTTTAACTTTTTAAATGAGCGGTTTTTAATTGTGTAGGCTAAGTTACTGCTACCATTTTACTGCAATATAGGTGAATGCAGATAGTTTGTAAGAGTCTTGTTTAAGTAAAAAGTTGTAAAAACTATTACGCTAATCTATTAGAATAGCGTTTTGGGTCACATTTGGCTGACCAGCAATTTTATTTAATGGCTTTCAATTGATTCAATTCAAACAATTAACCTTAGTTCGCGGTTTAAAAATCCTCATTCAATCAGCGTCTTTGCAACTGCACCCTGGCCATAAAGTCGGCTTAACTGGCGCAAATGGTGCAGGCAAGTCTTCACTTTTTGCTTTATTGCGCGGTGAAATGCAACCGGAATCCGGTAATTTAGAAATGCCTTCTACCTGGGTAATCGCCCATGTGGCACAGGAAACACCAGCGCTGGCTATGCCAGCCATTGAGTTTGTGTTGGATGGCGATGTAGAACTGCGCAATATTGAAACAGCGCTGGCGGATGCTGAGCTTAACCATAAAGGTGAGTTGATTGCAGAATTGCATCATCGCTTGATGGATATTGATGGTTACAGTGCCAAGGCGCGTGCGGCAGAATTGCTGAGTGGCCTAGGATTTAGCCAGGCTAATTTGCAGCAGGCGGTTTCTACTTTCTCTGGCGGTTGGCGTGTGCGATTGAATCTAGCACGTGCTTTAATGTGCCGTTCGGATTTATTGTTGCTGGATGAGCCAACTAACCATTTAGACTTGGACGCGGTGATTTGGCTGGAGGGCTGGCTGCAAAGTTATCGCGGTACGCTGCTGTTGATTTCGCACGATAGAGATTTTTTAGATGCGATTGTCAATCACATCGCGCATATCGAGCAGCAAACGCTCACGCTGTATCGTGGCGGATATTCAGATTTCGAACGGCAACGTGCCGAGAAGTTGGCTTTACAACAAGCTATGTTTGAAAAGCAACAACGCAAGGTTTCACATTTGCAAAGCTACATTGACCGTTTTCGGGTGCAAGCGACCAAAGCGCGTCAGGCACAAAGCCGCATTAAAGCGCTTGAGCGTATGGAAATGATTTCTGCCGCCCATGTGGACTCACAATTTAATTTCGAATTCAGAGCGCCTACTGCTGCGCCAGACCCGCTTTTGGTACTGGATGAAATGAGCGTTGGCTATAACAATGTTGCCCTGATAAAAAATATTGTTTTAGCCATTAGGCCAGGTGAGCGCTTAGGCTTGTTGGGCCGTAACGGTGCAGGTAAAACTACGCTGATAAAATTGCTGGCAAATGAATTAAAGCCAATTAGTGGCAAACGCGTTGAAGGTAAGGACTTGAAAATAGGCTACTTTGCGCAGCACCAGCTTGAACAGTTACGCCCGGATGAGTCGCCTTTGCAACATATGATGAAATTGGATCCGCTCACGCGCGAGCAAGAGCACATGAATTACCTTGGAGGCTTTGATTTTAAAGGCGACATGGCAAGATCTCCCTGTGCGAATTTTTCAGGCGGTGAAAAATCCCGTTTAGCATTGGCTTTGTTAATCTGGACGAGACCGAATTTATTGCTTCTAGATGAGCCAACCAACCACTTAGACCTTGAAATGCGCCATGCACTCACACTGGCACTGCAGGATTATCAAGGCGGCGTGATATTGGTTTCGCACGATAGAGCCTTGCTGCGTGCCACTTGCGATGAATTTATCTTGGTTGCAGATGGCAAAGCAGTGCCGTTTGATAGCGATTTAGAAGGTTATAGCCAGTGGCTAACCGAGCAGCGTCTGAAAGAAAAGCAGGCAACGCAAATAGCCGTTGATGATAAACCGAATAAAAATGATCGCGCTTTGAATAAAGCCGAGCGTCAAGCGAGAATACTAGAACGCAGGCCGCTAATGAAAGAACTGGAACAGTTAGAACTCAACATCGGCAAATGGCATACTGATAAAAACCTGTGTGATGAGCGCTTAAATGACAGTGAACTTTATACAGCAACCGACAAAACTGCGTTGCAGAACTTGCTTAAAAAACAAGCTGAACTGGCCAATCAAATTGAAGTGGCTGAAGAGCGCTGGTTAGAACTGCATGAGCTGCTAGAAGCCATGCCAGCGCTTGATTAACACCGTACCCTGAGCTAGCCGAAGGGTATGTTATGCATCCCTTCGACTAGCTCAGGGAACATAATGATAGACCCGGTAAACATTTTATATTCAAGCTCAAAAGTAATTTAGGATTCGATATGGAAATTCAATACTCAAAACGTATCAAACTGTTGCATGCGCTGTGCATGGCCGAAACGCTCCGTGACGACGAAGCCAAACCAAACACAGATTTAAACGAATACGATGCACTGGCCGCGGCTGATTATTTAAGCTGTTATATCACATTTAAAGCCATTCAAGCCGCTGAACGATTGCCGTTAGACGAACGTATTGAAAACTTTGATATGTTAAGCGTATATCAAGCTTATGCATTGTTGGCTTATGCGTTTTTTACCACACCGCTAGCGCAGGAAGACATTAAGCCAAACTTTCCAACTGCGCAGATTACCATTGCAAAAACACTTTTTGCAGGCTTGCCAGATGCTGAACTGATTGAAATAGTTGAAGCTGGTTTTAATAAATTTCAATTGATTGGAGAAGCAGAAGCCGAGCATTGGCGTGAGTTTAGAGAAAACTTAGATAAACTGACCGTAGCTTTTGTGATTGCAGGAACCGATGATGAAAGCCCGCACGGCAAAGAAGAAGTAATACCTTTGTTCGGGCAATTGCTAAGCCAACTGTGTGAAGCGTTTGAGAATGTTTAAATAGCATTCGCTTTTAGCCTGATTCGCCTCATTTATAGCCCATACACTAAGTTGTACCAGCTCAGCGCCGAGTCTAATTCTCACATTGGTCATACAGCCCTCATGCCATGCCAACAATGGCCGGCTGGCTTGGGTGCCTTGTTAGATGCCGCTTAGCCTTCAGATGAGGAATCGATTGATGTGATTCCCGATTTCATCCGGCTTTTCATCGATTAGCCGATGCCCGGCATCTTTAATCCAATGGACTTCACCCGTTAAAGGTTTTTAACACCAGCTTGCCTCATCTGCTGGATTCTTTAAAAGCTCTTCTAAATTAGCAAGAAGTACACGGTAACCTACGTTACCGTACAAGGTCTGACGGCCGCCATTAATAACATAGGAAGGACTACCTTTTATGCCTTGTTGATTTGATTTCTGGTAATCATTCATTAATGCGGACATAGCAGAGCCATCCTGGATGCTTGTATTAATTATATTTTGGCTTAGACCATTAGCTTTAATTAAACCATAGAGAATCTCAAGGTTACCAATATCCAATGCATCTTTAAAAAATGCTGTCCGAAATTTAAGCGCCATATCGATACTTTTGCTTTTATCATAAGTAATTTCAACAGCCTTTAGCGCTAAATGAGCATTGGCAGAAGTTCTAGGTCTAACCTCGGTCCATATTTTAGGGTTTATGTGAGCGTGTTCAAAGACCGATGCAGATTTCTGTACATGTTCTGCAAAACCCACGTATCCATTCTTTTGTTTCCATTGTGTATCTATTTTTGTTGGTACGTCACCGAATATATCGACATAGTAATATTGAAATTCAATTTTATTTTCTAGTTTTTGATTCAGCTCATCGATACGCCGTTGTGCAATCCAAGCCCAAACACAAAGGATGTCTGTGTAATAATCTATGATCAGAGGTTTATTCATGAGAACCTTTAAACGTTTGAAATCACCGGTGCGTCAGCGTCTGACCCATTGATTTGTTATGCATTTTATTTATGAGCTATTGATTTATCTGTGAACAAGTAATCTTTTAATTCTTTATCAAGACTAGGGTCTTGCCTTCTAATCCATTCAAGCACCATTGCTGCATGCTCTTTTTCCTCGTCTCGATTATGTGCAAGAATCGCTTTTAAGTCTTCATTTTTGCACGCATCAACTCTTTGATTGTACCAGTCTACTGCTTCAAGCTCTTCCATGAGCGATGTAATTGCTCTGTGCATATCTCTCGTTTCATTTGTAAGTTCATTTATTGGTTCGTGATAACCTTCATTAGACATTTTTATCTCCTCGATAAATGGTGTTGGAATTGTGATGCATAACGAAGCTGTATAAAAAGTATCATATAAGCAAGTAGCCTCGATGTAATGCAGTGGAATCGAGGATTGTTGTCAGATAGAAATCCTCGATTCCGTTACACTTCATCGAGGCTACGCTTGCTA
>PHCL01000056.1 GCA_002842195.1 Betaproteobacteria bacterium HGW-Betaproteobacteria-20
TAAAAAATGTTTAATAGGTTTCATAATTTGGCTAGTTTCATAATTTTACTAGTTTCATAACTTTCAACTAGGCTAAAAATGTTTTTATCAGCAGCGATAATCTGCTGACTAGTTCTTTAGCCTCATCCTCACTCATCACTAATGGCGGCAATAAGCGCACCACGTTGTCTGCTGTTACGTTAATCAGAAGTTTGGCCTTTAAGGCTGAGTTTACCAAATCGCCACATGGCCGATCCAGCTCAATACCTATCATTAAACCCGCATTGCGTATGGCGATTATGCCTTTGGTATTTTTAAATTCAGCTTCAAAACCGGCACGGATAAAATCACCGATTTTGGTAGAATTTTCACATAAACCTTCTTCTTCAATCGCCTTAAGTGTTGCCAAACCGGCTACGCAGGCCAGTGGATTGCCGCCAAAAGTAGAGCCGTGTTTACCATAAGTAAACACCTCTGCCGCCTTCCCTTTAGCTACACAGGCACCAATCGGCACGCCTGAACCCAGACCTTTTGCCAGACTCATCACATCAGGCATGACCGCAGTATGCTGGAACGCAAACCATGTACCGGTGCGGCCTATACCGGTTTGCACTTCGTCCAGCATTAATAACCAGCCATGCGCATCACATATTTCGCGTAACGCCTCAAGGTATACACCGCCAGGGATGTTAATGCCGCCCTCACCTTGCACAGGCTCAACCAAAATCGCCACCACGCTGGAATTGCGTGAAGCCACTTGTTTTACCGCCTCAATATCATCGTACGGCACACGGACAAAACCACTTACTAGCGGTTCGAAACCTGCTTGCACTTTGCGGCTACCCGTAGCGAAAAGCGTCGCCATGGTGCGTCCATGAAAAGATTTATCCATGACAATGATTTCAGGGGCTTGTATATCTTTATGATGACCATAAAGTCTGGCTAATTTAATTGCGGCCTCGTTAGCTTCGCAGCCTGAGTTGCAAAAAAATACTTTATCCATACCTGAGATTTCGCACAGCTTATCAGCTAAAGCCGCTTGCTCGGCAATGTGATAGATATTTGAGGTGTGAATAAGTCTGGAAGCCTGCTCACTAATGGCTTTGACTAATTTCGGGTGCGCGTGACCTAAACCATTCACCGCCACGCCCGCCAGCGCATCTAAATATTTTTCACCAGCAATATCCCACAACCACACGCCCTCGCCTCTGGTAAAGGTGACTGGCTGACGATTATAGGTATTCATTAAATGATCTGACATAGCGCTCTTTATTAAAACTTAATCAATAAAATTAAACAAACCGGTAAAAAAGAATCGTTAAAAGAAAAAAGGCGACTAATGCCGCCGTAACAAGCTGAATTTATTGAATTTTTCGTGCGACGCAAAGCCACATTTACTGCGATGCACCACTAATGACCTGATGACCAATAATTATTTATATTTTTCAATCAAACAATATATGTGAGATTATCTGAAAACCCCTTAATTGGCAAGCCTGCGCACGCGCCAACCCATGTTTACCATACAATTTACCAATAAAATAAATGCTGAAAAATAAATGCTGAAAAATTTACAATTTAAACTAAGTAGCTTCAGCTTACCCAATTTTGGCAGCCTATGGATGTTAGTCGCCGCTCTGGGCTTTGCTATTATGGGCGCACTGGTTAAAGTAGGTGCGCAAAAGTTTAGCAGTGCTGAATTGGTATTCTATCGCTCAATATTCGGCTTAATATTCATTTGGCTTTATATTTTTAGCAAAAAACTACCGCTGGCAACGCCTTTCATATTTAAACAAATGTCACGTGCACTGGTCGGGTTTGCTTCGCTGGTGCTGTTCTTTTATGCCATTGCACATCTGCCTTTAGCTACTGCTATTACACTTAACTATACGTCACCGTTGTTTTTAGCAATTTTCACACCGTTTTTATTACATGAGAAACCAAAAAAAACCTTATTTATCAGCCTGACAATTGGCTTTATTGGGGTGGGTTTATTGCTTAAGCCGAATTTTTCCCAGGCTGATTGGCTGGCTGGTAGCTTGGGTTTACTCTCTGGCGCAGGCGCCGCATTAGCTTACGTACATGTAAAACAACTAGGTAAAGTGAACGAGCCGGATTGGCGCACAGTATTTTATTTCACACTTATTTCTACCATAGGTGCTGGCCTGTGGATGTTATTCGACAACTTTCATGTCATCGCATGGCAGGATTTACCCGTTTTATTAGGCTTAGGACTTTCTGCAACGATTGCACAACTGGCCATGACACGCGCCTACCGCACAGGCCATACGTTAGTCGTCGCTAGCCTGGCCTACGTTACGGTAATACTGGCGAGTTTAATTGGTGTAGCGTGGTGGCATGAACACTTAGGCTTGGATATTTGGCTGGCAATCGCGCTAATAATTTTAAGCGGTGTAATCAGCGTGCGCAGTGCGCGATAACAAGCTGGAACCTACTCCACAAATTACGCACTACATGGATTACGCATCCAGCAAGCCGCTACGCATAGCAATCAGCGCAATTTCGGCTGAATTATTAGCATCGAGTTTTTGTTTAATATTGTAAAGATGTGTACCCACAGTGCGCGGGCTTAAGAATAAAGTTTCAGCAATTTCATTAGTGGTTTTACCTTTTGCCAGCGCCATAAATACTTCAAACTCGCGCGGAGACAACACATCTACCGGGTTTTGATCACCTGACAATTGTTGTATTGCCATTTGCTGTGCAACGCTGGCCTCCAGATACTTTTTGCCAGTCGCTACAATTCTAATTGCCTTAATCATCTCCTCGGCCGCGCTACGTTTGGTCAAGTAACCCATTGCACCCGCATTTAATACACGCTTGGGGTGTACTGAATCTTCATGCGCAGACAGCACCAAAATTTTAGCAGTGCTGTCTTTTGCCAATATACGCTCAATTGCTTCTAAACCGCCTATACCAGGCATGGTAATGTCCATCACCACTACGTGTGGCTTATGTTCCACATAACGCTGAATGGCTTGCTCACCGCTATCAGCTTCTGCCACCACTTTAATTTCAGCATCGGTTTCTAACAGCATCTTAAAACCCATGCGTACTACAGCGTGGTCGTCTACCAGCATGACGTTAATTTGGCTCATTTATTTTTTATCCATAATGTAAATATCTTTAAAGTGTACCAACTTAAGCGCTTAAAACCTGCGGTATATTGATATAGAGCGTTGTGCCAATATTCGGTTCAGAAACCACATTAAAACTGCCATGAAAACCCTGCACACGCTCGCGCATACCTAGCAAGCCAAAATGCTGCGTTTGGTCAACCGTTGCCAAGTTCATGCCAACACCATTGTCATTGATGCTGAGTCGAAGCGCATTGTCCTGCACTGTAAGCTTAATATTGATTACGTTAGCCTCAGCATGCTTTATGGCGTTGTTAATGGCTTCCTGAACAATACGATAAATATTGATATTAAGCGTTTCGCCAAGATTATCTAAATCACCTTCTAAACTCAGGTTAAATTGTATTTCTGGATGCAGTGTTTGGTTATGATTGACTGTATCCTGCAGGGTTTCGGCAAGGCCAAGGTTATCTAAAGCGCCAGGGCGAAGCTTGCGAATAATATCGTGCATGCCAGCGTAAATTTGATTAGCCGCCGCGACTATAGTTTGGGCGTTGTTTGCAATGTCGGGAGATTTCTCTTTAGTCTTATTCACTATCGCTACAGCAAAAGTCTTAATCGCTGTTACATATTGGCCCAACTCATCATGCAACTCACGCGCTAAACTACGACGCTCATCCTCAATATGACTTTGGATAAGCTGGGTGAGCTGGCGATTTTCTTCTAACTGCCGTTCTGCGGCAAGCGATTCTGCCATGCGGTTTAAACTATGCCCTATGCGGTCAAATTCCGGCAACTTAAATGTAGGTAATCGCGTGTCTAAGTCACCATGTTCCATGCGGCTGATTGATGCCAAAATAGGCTTAATCGGTCTTAAAGAGTAACGCAAAAGCCCATAAACCATCACATTCAGCAACACAAAAAACCCCAAACCAACCCACATAAGCTGACTGAAGCCTGACCAAGCCTCACGAATTGAACCCGCCGCACTGGATGAAACGACCAGGGTGCCGTAACGTATTCTACGCTCTACGACTTCAGTTTTTGGAGCCACCAGCTTGGCAAACCATACCGGTGGATACACGTCGATTTTAAAAGTAGATTCTGGCGACTCGTAAAGCACGTTACCACGAATATCGTACAGCATAATATGACTGCTGCGTACATAGCCAAGGGATTGCAAAAAGCCTTGCAGAACCTTATGTGTTTCGCCATATTCAGGATTAAGTGCAGAACTGATAATCACCGTATCCAACAGTTGCACAGTTACGCGACTGGCGGCCTCTACCCGTTCACGTATTGAAACGCGCGTGTCATTAACTAATATCGTACCCACCACCAATATAAAAGCCAATGATAGTAAAGTAATCAATAAATTTAAACGGAATTTTAAGCTCATGAGTTCTGATGACTTTAATGTTTAATAAGCGGTGTTGTAAAGGCAGGCTATCACATGTAAAGTTTAACAACTATATGCAAAACAAAACATAGTATTAATCACTATTTTAAACAATAAAATATGGTCAACTTATGAAAACAGACTTTATCATCAATGCTGCAAAAGCGGTTCAGCAAACCATTATAACGAATGAACATACGCTGGAATCCTTAGACCGCGAAATTGGCGATGGTGACCACTACATCAACATGAAACGTGGCACTACTGCAATTGCAGGCATGCACATAGAATTGGCATCTTTGCCGCCAGCCGAAGCGCTGAATAAAATTGGGCTCAAACTACTAAGTACTATTGGCGGAGCTTCCGGGCCACTCCTTGCCAGCTTTTTCATGGCAATGGCAAAAATGCTCAAAGAAAACGGTGATGAGTCTAACTTGAAGTTTGCTGAAGCTTTTGCGGCAGGCGTACAAGCCATTATCCAACGAGGTAAAGCTGATATTGGCGAAAAAACCATGCTGGATGTACTGATTCCCGTCGCAGATCAATTTGTATTGCTCACCACACAAAACTGTGACGTAAAATTGGTATGCGCCTCCCTCATGCACACAGCCGAACAAGGTATGCTGGCAACCAAAAGCTTAATTGCCACCAAAGGCCGCGCCGCTGGCCTGGGCGAACGCGCAATCGGCCATATTGACCCGGGTGCTAAAAGCTGCCAATTAATGATAGAGGCAGTGTGTAATTTAATTCTTAAAGAATAAAATACAATGATTAAAAAAATACAGCGGTCACATTGATATGCGAAGTTAGAACGCCACACAAAAATCGACATTTACCTATTTGTAATATTTGGTTTTTTATCACATAACAACGGCAAGCTAAGGATAAAAATATGAAAAAATTTATTAACAATATTGACGATATTCTAATCGAAAGCCTAAACGGTTTTGCTACAGCGCACACCGATTTAGTCAGCTTGCATTTAGCCCCCAACTTTTTAACGCGAAAAAATAAGGCGCAAAATAAAGTCGCCATTATCTCTGGCGGCGGCTCAGGGCATGAGCCGCTACACGCCGGCTACATAGGCTACGGCATGCTGGATGCCGCCTGCCCTGGCCATGTGTTTACTTCTCCCACGCCAGACCAGATGCTTGCCGCAGCTGAAACTGTGCATGCAGGCAAAGGTATCTTATTTATCGTAAAAAACTACGCAGGCGATGTGATGAACTTTGAAATGGCAGCAGAAATGCTGCCCTTCGAGTCTGCCACGGTATTAACAAGTGACGATTGCGCTGTAGTTAACAGTACCTATACCTCGGGCCGCCGCGGCGTGGCTGGAACAGTCATTGTAGAAAAATGCGTAGGCAGTCTGGCTGAAACCGGCGCAACTTTACAAGCCTGCAAAGCACTAGGTGATAAAGTAAATAATCGTACAGCCAGCATAGGGGTAGCTTTAACCAGTTGCACCGTACCCGCTGCCGGTCGTCCTACTTTTGATATCAGTGATACCGAGCTTGAAATGGGCGTAGGCATACATGGCGAACCAGGGCGCAGGCGTGAAACCATGCGCGAAGCAGACGAGATTGTAAGCGACTGTGTAGATGCAATTCTGACAGACTTCAAACTAAGAAACATTGAACCTGCTGAAAACAAAGCGGCATTGCTGCTTATCAACGGCTTTGGTGCCACACCGCTAATGGAGCTATATTTAATTTACAACACCGCAGCGAAGTTGTTTAATCAGCACGGCATTCAAATTTCACGTTCTTTGGTCGGCAATTACACCACTGCGCTGGATATGGCAGGAGTCTCAGTAACCCTATGCCTGCTGGATGATGAAATCAAACAGCATTGGGATAGCCCTGTACATACCGCAGCTTTAAGGGTGGGGATGTAAATGGGTAACTACCAATAATGATTACCCTTACCGGCATTAAGATTTGACAAATGCTTCATGAAGTGGAAGAATTAGACAAACTTTTATTTATCAAGCTGTTAACTGATGTATAGTGATGTTTTAGATTAACAGTTATGTTACATTTATGCTTAGCCTCGGCATGCTAGAAGCGTTTAACGTATATTTCAGGAACTTTTATCGATAATTACCGTCGCATGTGGATATGGAGATATAGTTTCCCAGTAATTTTCACTTTGAAAATGCCAATTAGAAAAATACTGATTTGGCTGAACCCCTTAACCTCAAGGGATGATTAATTAAACTTATAAAAAGGATATTTAAGAGATGAAAATTACTTTCAAATCTTTGTCAGCAATCATACCGCTAATGTTTAGCTTGTCTAGCGGTACTGCGAACGCAGAATGGGTTGAACTTGGCACCGTAGATTCAGGATTCTCATTCAGTAGATTGTTTAATCTTGACACCAGTGATTATGTCAGTGAGCAAAATGTCGCTTCCAACTCGCTCACTTTCAGTCTTGCCAACACGCAGACCTTAACGTTCTTTGCAGATAGCTTTGCTTTTACCAACGATTCTACTGAATTCCGACAGATTGACCTGTTAAACCAGGGCTTGGCCAATGGGGATACTCATGACGTTAACTTTATCACCAGTATCGGTGACTTCTATAATGGCTTGGATGGTCAAGCACCAATTCTGACTTACGAGCTTGGGCCAGGGGTTTATCAGGTGAACTACAAAGTGCTTGGTCAAGAACTTGGCTGGTCAGCAGACCGGGTAGTCGGCACAGCGGTAGAAGGATTAGGTAATTATCGCTTGGGCTTTAATGTTGGCGAGACAATCGTAACTGACTTACTAAATGCACCTGCTGTAGCCGCAGTCCCAGAGCCAGAAACCTACGCTATGTTGCTTACTGGTTTGCTTTTGATTGGGTTTAGCGCAGCACGTCGCAATGCCGCTGGCAAACGCTTGGTTTAGGTAATTACATCTATAACAAAAGTATTGAGTGCACTACTTTTGTCAGCATGGCAAGTATAAAAGCCGAAAGAACAAAGTCAGTAACTGGGTGGTTACTTTCCATGCACGTCAATTAATATTTATATATAGCCGATTCTTTAAATAATGGCAGTAAAGCCATTGAAAAGTCGCGATGGAACACTGTAAATCGCGAGCCAGTATTTGGCTTCCCCACATAATATATGAGCTATACCAGTGCTTGGCATCCCCGCAGAATATATCTGCTAAAGCAGATTATTCATGCGTGAAAGC
>PHCL01000057.1 GCA_002842195.1 Betaproteobacteria bacterium HGW-Betaproteobacteria-20
ACCTTATTTTCTCTTCCTTCCCCTTGTGGCTAACCAATTTCAGACGTTTGGTTCCACAATAGCAGGTATTGATGTCACCGTTGTGTCTCGTATTATGCCAGGTGAGCTTATTGCATCTGATCCGGAAGAGTCTAATCAAATTGCATCTTCTTTCTCACTCGACCCTTACGAAGAATTTGCAATTATTTCAGTTCTGTTTGGAGCAACGGTTCCAGTTGAGAATCTGCCAACAGCTGAACCCGGTAGTTCAATGATCTATCGATCCGAACTGGAAGATTTTCGGACTTTACAGGGTGGAACACCATCTCCTGGCCCAACTGCCAGATTATTTGGACAGGTGATTACAAGTTCCTATAGCATTGTGCCACTAAAAATCACTGGCGATGTCGAACAATCGACATTGATTGTGGAATGGGTCGTAGAAGCGCTTGATCATATTTGGATTATAAGGGTAACACGAGAAATCACTGGTGAGATCGATATTCCAATTTACCTTACTAATCTTCAGTCCCTTGTGATAAACGGCATTGAAAATTTAACAATGGAGGTAAAATCTGGCGCACCAGATGAAAAATCTTCTTCAGAAACGGTGAATGAAAGTATAAAATCTATTTCTGAACCAATATGGTGGGGCGGGAAAGATTGCGATGCGGATGATTATTTGCAAAAGGGTTTTATTGCGCATGATAGTTGGCGCAATAACCCGCTGATTACCTCATCTATCGCACCGCATGCACCTTATACCGTTTCAAATAAAACTTTTGAAAGTATTATGACCTATGCCGAGCAATTGGGGTTGGGTATACATATGCATTTGCATGAAACGCGCGACGAAATTGCACAAAGTGAAGCGCAGTATGGCATGCGGCCATTACAGCGACTGACCGAACTGGGGTTGCTGGGGCCAAATTTTGTCGCGGCGCATGGCGTACACTTACTTAACCATGAAATTGAAATGCTGGCTGAATACGGCTGCCATGTCGCGCATTGTCCGACTTCCAATTTAAAGCTTGCCAGCGGCATTGCACCAGTGGCGCAATTGTTGAACCAAGGCGTAAATGTCGGCTTGGGTACGGACGGCGCCGCGAGCAACAATCGCTTAGATATTTTTGCTGAAATGCGTCTAAGCGCGTTACTGGCAAAAGGCATAAGTGGTGATGCAACGGCTGTGCCTGCGCATCAGGCATTAGAAATGGCCACCATTAATGCGGCCAAAGCAATGAGTTTGGATGATAAAATCGGTTCGATAGAAATAGGGAAAATAGCCGATTTAACTGCGGTAAAATTGGGTGATTTGAACATCAGCCCTTGTTATGACCCAATTTCTCACTTGGTGTATGTGTGCGGTCGCGAGCATGTTACGCACACTTGGGTGGCAGGTGAGCTGCGTTACAGCAATGGTATGTATGCCAATATTGAGCCAAATGAATTAAAGGAAATAATCAGCACATGGCAACCGAAACTAAAGCAGCACAAACATTGAACAGCGCAACCAATTTCAATCCGGACAAACCGTTGAATGCTGATACTCACTTAAATGCAGACGACGCGGAGTTACAGAAATTTGCCGAACTTGCCCATAAGTGGTGGGATAAAACCAGTGAGTTCAAGCCGTTACATGAAATCAATCCATTAAGGTTAAACTGGATTGATGGTTTGGTCGGGCTAAAAGATAAGCGAGTGCTGGATGTTGGCTGTGGTGGCGGAATTTTGTCAGAGTCCATGCACTTTAAAGGTGCCAATGTTACTGGAATCGATTTAGGTAAAAGAGCGCTCAACGTGGCTAAATTGCACCAGTTAGAAAGTGGCGCAAAAGTAGATTATCAATATATTTCAGTCGAACAGCTAGCCGCAGAGCAGCCAGCCAGCTTTGATGTGGTGGCCTGCATGGAAATGCTGGAGCATGTGCCTGATCCGGCTTCAATTGTTGCGGCTTGCGCCAAGCTGGTAAAACCCGGTGGTTCAGTATTTTTCTCTACTATTAACCGCAATCCAAAGTCCTATTTATTTGCGGTGATAGGCGCGGAATATGTGCTGAATATGTTGCCTAAAGGCACGCATGATTACGCAAAATTCATCAAGCCTTCAGAGCTATCAAGTTGGGCCAGGCAAGCTGGTTTAGACGTAACAGGTATACGTGGAATGGTTTATAGCCCCATCACGCAGCACTATAGTTTGAGCGACGACGTCGCTGTGAATTACATGATGCACACCGTAGTGGCTGTATGAGCGTAGTATTATTTGATTTAGACGGCACCCTGGTAGATACCGCGCATGATTTAAGCTTAGCCTTAAACATGCAATTAGCGCGTCATGGCAAACTACCCTTAAAGTATGACGATATCTGGCCTGTAGCCTCACATGGTTCACGCGGTTTATTGGCGTTAGGTTTTGGCATTACACCGCAAGATGAAAGTTTTGAAGCCATGCGCGTTGAGTATCTGGATTTATACGAATCGGTATTCACTAACAATCCGATTTTACTTCCGGAAATTGCTGAACTGCTAGACGCCCTGGATGCGCGCGGCATTCAATGGGGCATCGTCACTAACAAGCCACGCCGTTTTTCGGTCGATTTAACCAAAGCCGTGAGCATGGGCAATACTAGTCTGCACGAGCGGTCAGCATGCTTGCTATGTGGTGACGATGCGGCGCATCCAAAACCAGCACCGGATACGTTACTTATGGCTTGCAAAGCAGTAAATGCCGCCCCTGACGAGTGCATTTATGTGGGTGATGCCGAGCGTGACGTGCAGGCAGCCAAAGCTGCAGGCATGCACACAGTGGTCGCCCTGTTTGGATATATTGCAGAAACTGACAAACCGGCAGAGTGGGGCGCAGATGTGCTGATTCAGTCGCCATTGGCTTTGCTGAATTATTTAAGTTAGATGATTTGGCCAGTTCTTTTGAATGGCGGTGTTTCGGTTAATTTGCAACTACAAAGCGCTATCACACACGCTCGAGAGAAAAATACTGCCCTGTAAGCCTCTGTTTATAAGGCTCGCAGAGCAGCGCCTATGAAGACCTGCTAAATTGAGCAAAAAGTTGTGTATTTAAGTACGTTAATGATGAAATAATCATACTCGATTATTCAGGTTTGGACTTCGAGCTTAAACCTCAAGCTTAAACCTCGTATATTAAACTAAGCTCCGCCGTTCCATCATTGCCTGTGCAAGCGTACCGCTATCGACATATTCAATTTCGCCGCCCATCGGCATACCTCGCGCTATGCGGCTGGTTTTAATGCCGCGCGCTTTGAGTAGTTCGCTGATGTAATGTGCAGTGGCGTCGCCTTCCACCGTGTAGTTGGTGGCTAATATGACTTCCTGCACAGGGCCTTGATTCAATGCGCCATCCTGTGCGCGTTTGATGAGTTTATCCAAATGAATTTCTTTCGGGCCTACGCCGTCCAGCGGCGATAATCTGCCCATCAGCACGAAATACATGCCCATGTAAGCGTGTGTATTTTCAAGCATTAACAGGTCAGTCGGCATTTCTACCACGCAAAGTAAACTTTTATCGCGTTGTTCAGAAGCGCACAGCGGACAAATGGGTTGCTCGCTAAAAGTGTTGCATAACTGGCAATGGTCAACGACTTGCAGGGCGGTATCCAGCGCGTTAGCCAAACCGCTTGCGCCTTTGCGGTCGCGTTGCAGCAAATAATAGGCCATGCGCTGTGCAGATTTAGGGCCTACGCCAGGTAAGCAGCGCAGGCTATCAATCAGTTGTTCTAGCGCTGGAGGGTTTTTCATTAACGGTTGAAATCAACGATATAAATGAGCTGTTAAATTAAAATGGCAGCTTCATGCCAGCAGGCATGTAATTTGCCATGCGGGCTGATGATGTGGCTTCAGCTTTTGCCGTGGCATCTTTTAACGCGATGACCAGCAGATCTTCCAGAGTTTCTTTATCATCCATCACACTGTCGTCTAAAGTGACGCGCTTAACAACATTGTTGCAAGCCATGGTGACTTTTACCAAGCCGTTGCTGGCAATGCCTTCAACATCAATATTGGCAAGCTCCGCCTGTGCTTTTTGCATGTTTGCCTGCATTTGTTGGGCTTGCTTCATCATATTGCCCATGCCACCTTTCATCATTTTGCTGCTCCTTTTAAATGGGTTTAATTGAGTTGGGGATTATTGACGCCCCGAAATCGTTAATCAGGGCCTGCACAAAGCTATCATCTTCAATCGCGCTTTCTGCGCTGGCTTGCGCATGTGCTTTTTCTTCAGAGATTTGCTTTGCAGGTGTGTTGCCTGTGCCGCCTACGCTAAAATTTAACTTGATTTTCTTGTCAAAATATTGGCAAACAGCGCTATTTAATTTTTCTTGATAATTCGGTACTAACAAGTGTTTTTGAGATTCTGGCACGCTGAGAGAAATGCTGTTTTCATCGTAAGCCACCAGTTCGCAGTGTTGCGATAAGGCTCTGGCCAAGCCAAGTTTTAGCTCATCCAGCAGACCACGCCAATCGCCATTGAATTGACCTGGGTTACTTGCCGTGCTATTTTCAATTGTATTTTCATCTTGAATTGACGCGGGCTCCGGGATTGCTTGCACTGCAATTTGTGTCGTCTCAGGCACGTTTACTTTTTTAACCGCCTGTGGCGTTATTTGCTGTTTTGGACTATTTTCCAAAGAGGTTGCAAGCGGCTTTTTTGGTGTTTTTTGTGCGCCACCATCATTCGGCGTAAAAGCCAGCATGCGCAATAAGCTCATGGTGAATCCTGCAAACTCGTCAGGTGCCAGGCTAATATCTCTGCGGCCTAACAAAGCTATCTGGTAATACAACTGCAGGGTTTCTGCCGGAATGTTGTGTGCTAAATTCAACAGTACATCGCGCTCGGGCAAATCATCGGCAACGCTATCTGGTACGGTTTGCGCCACGGCAATTTGGTGTAATAATTGCGCCAAATCGTTTAACGCGCCCTCAAAAGACAAACTACGTTCTTCCATCATTTTGGCTTGCGCCATGAGCCCTGCACCGTCATTTGCTAGTAAAGCATTTAATAGCTGGTACAAATAGCTTTGATCAATTGCACCCAGCATCGCGCGCACTTCAGACTCATTCACCGTTTGGCCGCCATAGGCAATCGCTTGGTCAGTGAGTGATAATGCATCGCGCATACTGCCGTTTGCGGCCCGTGCGATCAGGTGTAGTGCGGTAGGTTCGTACGGAATATTTTCCTGACCAAGTATGTTTTGCAAATGCCCGATAATCGAAGTGCCGGCCATTTGCCGCAAGTTAAACTGTAAACAGCGCGATAATACGGTGACAGGTACTTTTTGCGGGTCTGTAGTGGCGAGTATGAATTTAACGTGCGCGGGTGGCTCTTCCAGCGTTTTAAGCATGGCATTGAATGCACTTTTTGATAGCATGTGCACTTCATCGATAATGTACACTTTAAATCTGCCCGAAGTCGGTGCGTACTGGGCGTTATCAAGTAAATCGCGCATGGCGTCCACTTGCGTATTACTGGCTGCATCTACTTCAATCAGGTCAACAAAACGGCCTTTGTCGATTTCCACACAGGCGTTGCAGACACCGCATGGTTTAGCGGTGATGCCAGTTTCGCAATTCAGTGATTTGGCTAAAATGCGTGCGAGCGTGGTTTTACCTACACCGCGTGTGCCAGTAAATAAATAGGCATGATGTAAGCGATTTTGTTCGAGCGCATTGGTAAGCGCGCGCACCACATGGTCTTGTCCGACCAGTGTTTCAAAAGATTTTGGGCGCCATTTACGCGCTAGAACTTGATAAGACATAAACTCAACTTTAGCTGAAAATTTAGATTACGCAATGTATTTTACTTGTAACTCAAAAATCTTATAGCCCAAAAGTAAAGAGGCGAGCCTTTACCCCGGCACTTGCTTAATAGTTGTGGCTGCTTGCTTCCGCACCTGACCAGATTGGCTACTTCACAATGCGGGGAGGCCCGCCAAGACGCAATTTTACAATACTTTAAGCATTTAGCCGCAAGCTAAATATAATATTTTCAACTTAAACAATTTTTGGTTTAAATATTCTTCCATGTTAAATACACGCGGCAATCAAACTCAAACTGCTGGTAATCTGGCTCCATATATTGACAGAGTTGGTAAAAAGCTTTGTCGTGGTTACGTTCTTTTAAATGCGCCAATTCATGCACCACTATCATTCGTAAAAATTCAGCGGGTGTTTCTTTAAAAAATGAAGAAATGCGAATCTCTTTTTTGGCTTTCAGCTTGCCGCCTTGTACGCGTGAAATGGCTGTGTTTAACCCAAGCGCATGATGCGTTATGCTGAGCTTGTTGTCATAATGCACCTTGTCTAGCTGTGGGGCGTTACGCAGGAACTCTTGCTTAATATCATTGCTGTATTGGTATAGGGCTTTGTCGGTTTGAATGGCGTGCGATTGCGGGTAGCGCTCGGCAATGTAGGCGCCAAGCGCATTTTGTAATTGTAACTGCCGAATTTTATCCTGCAACGTAGCAGGGTAGTGTTGCAGGTATTTTAGAGGTAGTTCCATTGTTGCTTAATGATGCATCTCACTTATTTACAAATATTGTCAAGCAAGTTTGCGGCTATCTAGCCAAAACAAAAAAGGAGGCAAAGCCTCCTATTGTTATTTAACGGCTCGCATTATTCAATCAGCAAATCAAGCTTACCCGGTACACCATTCATGGCTTCAGCATCTTCAAGCGCGGGTTTGCGCGATGTGATTACTGGCCAGACCTTGGCCAGGCGTGCGTTTAAGGCAATAAAGGCTTGCTGGTTTGCAGGCACGTCATCTTCTGCAAAAATAGCTTCGGCAGGGCATTCTGCAACGCATAGTGTGCAATCTATACATTCGTCTGGATTAATGGCCAGAAAGTTAGGGCCTTCAACAAAGCAGTCTACAGGGCATACATCAACGCAATCAGTAAATTTGCATTGAATACAGTTTTCGGTAACGACGTAAGTCATTTTTATTCCTTAAGTGCTTAAAATTCTAAAGTGTTATTTTAATTGATTTTTGTGAGTAAATAAAATGAAACTAAGTAAATACTGATTTAAATAGATTCCTGCCACTTTTCGACTGGTTCGATAAGCGCAGCAACCAGTTCAGAGCGTAGCAGGAATGAATCGAATACTTTAGCGCCGCTTAAACAATCATGCCTGCACCAACGGTATTGTTGGTACTTTCATCAATGATGATAAATGCACCTGTCGCACGGTTAGTCGTATAGCTATCGACCATCAGCGGTTGCGCGAGTTTGAATGTAATCCGTGCAATATCATTCATTTTTAAGTCAGCGGTGGTTTGCTCTTCAAGCGTATTAACATCTACTTTATAAGCGATTGTGCCTACTTTGGCTTTAGATTCACGCGTAGTATGGCGAATAATGTACGTGCGGGCAGTAGACAGCGGCGTTTCTGATAGCCAGCATACAAAGGCTTCAATTTGCTTAACAGCCGAAATTTGACTAGCGGCTTTTACTATCATGTCGCCGCGCGAAGTATCGATTTCATCTTCCAGCGAAAGTGTTACGCTTTGTTCAGTTTGTGCGTTTTTTAACAGTACATCGCCTAGCTGAATGGCTTTTACTTTTGATTGATAGCCATTTGGCAGCACCGTAACGGCGTCCCCCACAGCT
>PHCL01000449.1 GCA_002842195.1 Betaproteobacteria bacterium HGW-Betaproteobacteria-20
CGATTCAGGTGAAACAGTGTTGGTCACTGCTGCCCAGCCTAATATTGGCGGCATAGCGCCCGATGCGCCGCCAATTACAATATTCATGGGGGTGGCTGGCTTTAAAAACACCGTATATATAACTGCATAACCGACGAAGGTAGCGAAGGTGAGCCACATAGTGAGCGGATTCACATAGAAGTACAAAATAACCAAGCCGGTGCTGCCAAGTATGGTGGCGAAAATAGTGGTTTCTGTTGAAGATACCTGACCTGTAGGTAGCGCGCGGCCTCGTGTGCGCGCCATAATCGCATCAATTTTATGTTCAATGAGGCAGTTAAAGGCGGCAGCCGCGCCTGAAGCAAATGCGATACCCACGGTGGTAGCAATCAATAATGGCCATGGCACCATGCCGGGCGTGGCAAGAAACATGCCGATGATGGCGGTAAATACAATGAGTGAAGTCACTCTAGGTTTGCAAAGCGAGAAAAAGCTTTTGAAACTTAAGCCTAAATTTTGCATCGTGGTTGTACTGGTTGTCATTTATGGCTCACACCTGATTATCGTTTTGTTTATTTCTATCATTTAATTAGATTTATCGAATCTTAATAGCAACTGGATTTTATTGCTTATTTCGCGCCAGTTATTTTGGAATTTAGCATGACTAAAATAATCACCAGTAACCCAGCAGTAAAGTTATGCGCCACAGCTAACACTAAAGGCAAATGCAATATTAAGTTGGCAATACCTAAAGCAATTTGTGTACAAAGTACAATAACTAACACAATGCCCAGACGTTTTAATTGCCAGTATTTTAATATAGCCAGCGCCAAAATCCCTAAATAAATCAGCGTGATAAGCGCACCAACCCGGTGTGACCATTGTATAGCAGTAATTGAGGCCAGTGTTAATGCGCCGCCATCGGCACTTTGGCCTAGTTCACGCACCAGATGAAACGCGTCCTTAAAATCCATTTCCGGCAGAAATACACCATGACATGTTGGAAAATCTGTACAGGCTAAGGCGGCGTAATTGGTACTAGTCCAGCCCCCT
>PHCL01000058.1 GCA_002842195.1 Betaproteobacteria bacterium HGW-Betaproteobacteria-20
AGCATGGCGACGGAAATTGAATTTTTAGAGGTACCCTTAATTATCCCAACGCATCCGCCCAGTTATTGGGCGTTTCATACAGACGCACTTTTTCGAGTTTTAAGTGGTTGCTGTAAGTATCCTGATACTTGCTTTTGAGTATTCTAAATGCCTCGGCGGCCATATTTTCTGCGGTTGGTACGGTGGGAAATACTACGGTTTTATGGTTGGGTAACGAGTTTAGAAAATTCAACACTTCGGTATCGTGCTGGTATACCAAAAAAGCATGATCCCATGGCTCTACTACCGCAGATTTGGCGATGGATTTTACGTCTGAAAAGTCCATTACCATACCGTTTTCCGAGGCATTCTCGCTTTTAATAATATCACCGGAAAGTGTAATTTCTATGGCGTAGCGATGCCCGTGTAAGTTCTTACATTGGCTTTTATGGCTAGGAATGCGATGGCCAGCATCAAATTCAAGGCGAGTGGTAATTTGCATGGGATTACTTAATATTAAAAACGTCTTGCAATTATACGCTGACTATTCAGGATTTAAGTTCAACTGCCGCCTGATGTCCGGATTCAAACAGGTTGAGCCATGTAACAAACTCATCAAAAGGCATTGGTTTTGCGTAATAGTGGCCCTGTATTTTGTCGCATTGCAGCTTTTTCAGGATGTTTAGAGATGCCAAATCCTCGACGCCTTCTGCCACCACCTGTTTGCCTAGGCTATGTGCGAGCTTGACAACTGATTGCACAACAGCTTTATCTTCATTTGAAGTTAACATGTTGCGCACAAATGACTGATCTATTTTAACTAAATGTATCGGCATTTTAAGCAGGCGCGTCATAGAGGAGTAGCCTGTGCCAAAGTCATCCAAGGCTAGTTTGCAGCCCAGGGCGACTATCGCGGCGATCACTTTAGCGGATTTTTCTTCGTCAACCAAGGTGTCTGTTTCAGTGATTTCAATGGTTAAATTTTCTGCAGGAATTTCCCATAAGGTAATGGATTGCGTGAGCAACGCAGCTAAATCTTCATCAAATAAATCCATACTGCATAAATTGACGGTAAGTGTAATGTTACGCTGATATTGGGACATGAGTTCTGCGCAACGCTGGCAGGCGTTGTTGATAAGCCAGCGTATAAATACTTTACCAAAACCTTTTTTGTAGATGGTATCAATCAGCCTGGTGGGTGATACTGCTTGCCATTCTTGATTGGGCCAGCGCAATAATACTTCTGCGCTGCTACACACGTCTTTTTCGCCTGGTCGCCCAGCCAGGCTTATGATGGGTTGCAGATAAACGGCCAATTCATTTTGCTGCAATGCCTCGATAATGGCTTCATCAAGTAGATGAATGCTGGTGAATGACGAAGCAATGTGCTGATTATAGATTTTAAAACGTATATTTTTAATAAGAGCATGATGTAAGGCCAGTTTTGCATTCTCATAGAGTGAAATAGCATTCGCCGGCGTCTTAAAGGTGCTAATGCCGCCAAAGTAGGGGGTTAATATCAAGGTAATATTTTCCAGTGGCATTGCAGATTCAAAGGCGTGGATGAGTCTGGCTGCAATCAGATTAAGTTGTGCCGGCGAATTTAACGGCTCAATCATAATGGCGAGTTCAGCTACACCAATATGAAATATCGTCGTATCCTCATTGAGATGCTGTTGAATGGCGTTTACTGCCGCCAGCACAACCTGTGATGCAGTGGCGTTCTGACGAGAGATTTTATCAAAATTTACATTCAAGTTAATTAAAATCAAGCCCAGATTCTCTACATTTGAAGCGGCATTTTCAGTATTGATGTCTAGGCGTTGCTTCAGTATGTTAATGAGTAATTG
This sequence comes from Betaproteobacteria bacterium HGW-Betaproteobacteria-20, assembly GCA_002842195.1. GTDB lineage: Bacteria > Pseudomonadota > Gammaproteobacteria > Burkholderiales > Methylophilaceae > Methylotenera. The sequence goes on from PHCL01000058.1 coordinate 1,830, forward strand.
CTGATTAGGCAGGCCTGTTTCCAAATCAAAATGTTGAATATAATCAAATTTATATTGCTCAAGCTGATTAGTCACACGGGCAATTAAATGCATCAGTAGCTTTTGAAATTTTGTATTTTTTGCCGTATGTAATTCCAGGCAGCTTGCTAAAAGAAAAGCAGAATCTAAACTAGCACCTGATTTGTAATCAATCAGCCATGCCAGCAAAAAGTGATTGATTTGACGGCTATATTGCGCCCAATTAAGCTGTGCAGGCCACTGGCTAATGCTATGCAGTGAATTTTCTAAACTGCTGAAGCTCAGGTTAAATGGCGATGCTGTTACTAACTGCTCAAAGTGATGGGTGTTAAATGTGTAACTACCCGTGACATGAGCGGCTTTTAGCTGGTAGCTGCTCATTATTTGCAGCAGTAAGTTGGAATTCAATTCTAAAGTGAAGTCCTGATACAGTGGCGAGATGTTCGGGTGCTCGGAATGCCGGAATGTGAAGCTGGCGAGATTAAGCATAGTAATGATGCGAGTTTAACCCATAGCTATCAGGTGATAAGCCTCTTAAAATTTCGTAAGGCTCACCTGCAGGCGTAAGCGGGGCATTAATCAAGTTGATGACTGCCGGGTAGTCATTTTTAGTTTTGTCTGGGTTCAGTAACAGCATCACTCTCGGTAGCAGGCGCCGCACCGTGTTTTGCTGAATGACTACACCTACCTCACCAGAATTTAATTCAACCAGCGAGCTGACAGGGTACATGCCCAAGAACTGTACGAGCTGATCTATTAGTGCGCCATTAAATTTAACGTCACGTAGCTTGTGAATTTCTTCCAGCGCCATTTGGTTATAAACGCCTTTTGCATACACTTTATTAGTCGTAAGTGCGCAGTAAGTGTCTATCAGTCCCGCCATCTGCCCCATTAGACTAATCTGCTTGCCCGCCAATTGATACGGGTAGCCGCTACCGTCAATGCGCTCATGATGTTGCGTTATGGTTAAAATAACCGTGCTGGAAATATTATCGGTGACTTCCAGTAACTCCAGCGCGTAATCCACATGTTTTTTCAGTGTAGCAAATTCTTCAGCCGTTATTTTTTCTTGCTTATGCAGCAAATCAGCTGATATTTTTCCTTTGCCAATATCCTGTAATAAACCAGCCAAACCTAAATCTTTCACTTGTTTTTTAGGTAAAGACATAAAACTTGCCAGCGCCATCAGTGTGACTGAAACATTGAGTGCATGGTTATAGGCGTAGTCATCGGTCAGTTTTAGCTTGGCCAGCCAAATGAGCGCATCCGGGTTGCGTTCAATGCTGCTTACCATGCTATCTAGCGCTTCATTGATGCTGGTTAAATCAATTTCCTGGCCCAATGCCAATGCTTCAAACATCTCGCGCGTAGCAGATTGGGTTTGCTCATATACGGGAAGAATGTGAGCAATCTCTTCTTCTACCAGCGGCGTTTCATCTAAAACGGCAGGTTGAGCAGCATTTCTCTCTTTTAGCTTTTTCGTTAATGCTGTATCTAACTGGGTTTTTAATTTTTTTTGTTTTCCACCCCAACTAGTTAAACCAGAAATAAAATTTGAAAAATCAGATTTTATTTGTGATGCTAACGATGGATTATCATCTCTTTCACCTGGTGAAGGTTGACTTGGCTGAGTATCATTGGTTGAATATTGCGTATGAAAAACCAGGCTATTGGCCGCATCTTTTGCAGTTGAACCCGGATTTTGATTGCCCAATTGAGTTTCCGCTAGCACATCAAAAAAAGAAAACTTGGGATTAGTCGCGTTGGACTTTTGTGTTTTAACATTCTCATTACTTGGTTTTGTATTTAAACTCGCACCGATGTTGATGCGGTTATTCGGGCTATCACGCTTAATCGCTACATTTTCTTTAGGCGGGGCAATAAAGTAAGCGCCGACGGAAACCGTGCGGTCAACATATACAAACTTGCATAAACTGGCAATGAGGGCAATCTGCTCATGGTCTTCAATGAGTAAACCTTCCAGCATAAACGGCGTGCCTAGCCACGGCCGGTCAAGTTCAGCCACAAACATACCTACGCCCAACTGGGAAACCGGCGTTTCTTCCCGACGAATATTATCCACTCAATATAACCCCAGTAAGTTGCACAATAGCTTGTTTTCATTGTAAGCATTTTCAATAAATTGCCAAGCGCTTTTACTTGCTGCATAACACTAAAAGCAACCCACAAAATTTTAAGAAAAACTCACGAGAGAAAAACGCTGCCCTGCGAGGCGCTACCAGAAAGGCTCGCAGGGCAGCGTGCTTGAAGCACATGCTTTAATGCATTATTTATTGCTTCTGTAAGCGCGCTATTGATTAACAAAAAATTACATTAGCTTCACGTTGTTGCTAAAAGCGCATTTTGCAGCCCCTTTTTTTGGACTATAATTTACCTAATTCACAGGGGTTAAATATGCATAATCAAATAATCAACACGCAGCCGTTCAATGACCAAAAACCTGGCACTTCCGGCCTACGCAAAAAGGTTAAAGTTTTTCAGCAAGCACATTATTTAGAAAATTTTGTGCAGAGCATTTTTGATACCCTGCACGAACAGGAAACTGTTCCGGCAGATGCGACACTGACAGTCGGTGGTGATGGACGCTATCATAACCGCCAGGCGATTCAAACGATTATCCAAATGGCAGCAGCCAATGGTTTTGCGCGTGTGATAGTAGGGCAGGCGGGAATTCTGTCTACACCGGCAGCTTCACATATTATTCGAAAATATAAAACCTTTGGCGGCCTGGTGTTGTCTGCAAGTCATAACCAGGGCGGTGTCAATGGTGATTTTGGTATTAAGTACAACATCAGTAACGGCGGACCGGCACCTGAAAAAATCACCGATAGCATATTCGAAAAAAGCAGAGTGATTGCCGGGTATAAAATTGCAAACCTGCCGGAAATTGATGTCGACAGATTAGGCGAAACAGTGTTTGATGACGGAAAATTTACGGTAAAAGTCATTGATGCAGTGCTAGATTATGCTGATTTAATGGAATCATTATTTGATTTTTCCGTCATTAAAAAATTATTGGCCAGCGGTTTTAAAATGCAGTTTGATGGCATGCACGCAGTTACCGGTCCTTATGCACAGGAGATTTTTGTCAATCGGCTTGGCACGTCGGCAGCTAGCCTGATGAATTGTGTGCCATCAGAAGATTTTGCTGGCGGTCATCCGGACCCTAACTTAACTTACGCTGAAGACCTGGTAAAAATCATGTTTGCGGGCGATAAAGCCTTGGACTTTGGCGCTGCCTCTGACGGTGACGGTGACCGTAACATGATTCTGGGCAAAAACTTCTTTGTCACGCCTTCAGACAGTTTGGCAGTGCTTGCCGCAAATGCAACACTCGTCCCAGCTTATAAAAACGGTATTGCCGGTGTGGCACGCTCTATGCCCACCAGTGGCGCGGTTGACCGAGTTGCGGCCAAACTCAATATCCCATGCTACGAAACCCCGACGGGCTGGAAGTTTTTTGGCAACCTGATGGATGCGGGCAAAGTGACCTTGTGTGGCGAAGAAAGTTTTGGCACCAGTTCTAACCATGTGCGTGAAAAAGACGGGCTTTGGGCGGTGCTGTTCTGGTTAAATATTATTGCCGTGAAGAATATAAGCGTTGAGGCTATTCTCATGGCGCATTGGGCAGAATTTGGCCGCAACGTATATTCGCGGCATGATTACGAAGCTATTCCAACCGAAGCGGCTAACGGTGTAATCGCACATATTAAATCGCAATTCAACAGTTTACCCAATCAAGTTTTTGGCAGTTATAAAGTTAAAACTTGCGATGATTTTAGTTACCATGACCCGATTGACGGCTCTATCAGTAATAATCAAGGCATCCGTATTTTGTTTGACGATGGTTCGCGTATAGTATTCAGGCTATCTGGCACCGGAACTGAAGGTGCAACCTTGCGTATTTATTTAGAGGCTTTTGATCCGGATGTAAAAAATCATCATTTAGATGCACAGGTAGCGCTGGCTGAGATGATAAAAATTGCGCTGCAGATTTCGCAATTGGTGGAAAGAACAGGGCGTGTTGCGCCTACGGTGATTACCTAGTCTTATAGTAGAGTATCTACATAAAGTCTTATCATTCAACCTGCTTAATGGTCATTTCACCCTTATACAATCTGACATCCATACGTCCTAAAAACGACATGCCAAGTAGCACATCACCTTCCAGTCCAGGTGCGATCATCGCTGAAACGTTATTGGCGCTAACGCCGCCGATTTTTACTGATTGCAAACGTACCATGTAGCCAATGCTGTCACCATTAGCGGTGTTGGTGCGTATTGCGTTTATGCTGCTGAGATTCAGTTTATCCGCAACCTTTTGTGAAATCGCCACGCCGGTGGCACCAGTATCGACCAACACATCTACTTTCTTACCATTTATAAGTGCCTGGGCGCGGTAATGTCCATCTAACCCGCGTTTTAGAACTACAGTGCTGGCTTCACCTAAGTTGTTAATTTTATTTGGGTTTTGAATGCCATCTGCCAGGTAATAAATTAGTCCGGCGAGTGCAATCCAAATAAAAATAAAAGTATGCTTAGTCATCAGCAGGTGCCTGACAAAAATGGCAGCTATTCAGCTTCTTCCATCCAGGCCAGTTGTATTGCCTCTAAAATCTTTTCGCCGCAATGTTCAGGGGCATCGTCAAAGCCATCCAGTGCCATTACCCAGACCATTAAATCAGTAAAACGGATTGTTTTTGGATCAATGTCCGGGTGGGTGTCGTGCAGCGTTTCGGCGATAGTAAGCGTGTCTGTCCATTTCATAATAGCGAGTCTCGTGAGAAGATAAATTCAATTCATTATAGCGCGGCAGGCAATTGCCACAAAGTGGTTCTGGCATGCAGTGCGTAAAACAGATGCTGGTAAAACTTGGCTTTAATCTTCATGGCAGGGCATGGTAAAATGCAGCATTAAAATATTTAAATATTTGGAAAGCCAAACAATGTCAGCGCCTTTTAACTACAGCAACACCCTAGACCAAACCGATCCTGCTCTGGATGCCATGATTAACAGTGAAGTTGTGCGTCAGCATGAGCATATTGAGTTGATTGCATCAGAGAACTATACCAGCCCAGCGGTGATGCAAGCGCAGGGTTCGCAACTGACTAATAAGTACGCTGAAGGTTATCCGGGCAAGCGTTTTTACGGCGGCTGTGAGTATGTAGATCAAGTGGAGCAGCTAGCAATCGACCGCCTTAAAGCCCTATACGGTGCGGAGTATGCCAATGTGCAGCCGCATTCTGGCTCGCAAGCTAATCAGGCGGTATATTTTAGTATTTTAAAACCGGGCGACACCGTGATGGGCATGAACTTGGGGCATGGCGGACATTTAACACACGGCTCACCGGCTAACTTGTCTGGTAAGTTGTTTAACATCGTGCCTTATGGCTTAAACGATAAAGAAGAAATTGACTATGACGAAATGGAACGCATTGCTATAGAGTGCAAGCCGAAATTGTTAATTGGCGGTGCATCAGCTTATTCATTACGTTTTGATTGGGCGCGCATGGCAGAAATCGCTAAAAAAGTAGGTGCATATTTTATGGTGGACATGGCGCACTACTCAGGCTTGATTGCCGCTGGTGTGTACCCAAACCCGGTACCACACGCAGACTTTGTGACTTCAACGACGCATAAAACCTTGCGTGGCCCACGCGGCGGCATTATTTTGGCTAAGGCCGAATTTGAAAAGTCATTGAATTCAAGCGTATTCCCAGCTTTGCAAGGCGG
>PHCL01000450.1 GCA_002842195.1 Betaproteobacteria bacterium HGW-Betaproteobacteria-20
CCATGACTGGCCAAAGCTTGCGCAGGTAGCGCAAAAATGGATAGCTGCAGATCCAAAAAATTCTGATGCCTGGTATGAGTTCGGCACTGCAAACGAGAATCTCAATAAAATAGATGAAGCAAAAATTGCTTACCAGAAATCCGTAATGCTTGATGCAACCAATACTGACTCGTTATTCAGGTTAGGTGTCATTGCAAAAAATGCGGGCGATAAAGCTGGTGTGCATGAGGCTAGCCTAGCCATTGCCAGCGTAAATAAAGAACTGGCGCAGGAATATAGTCAGATGTTGGGTTGTGAGGCGCAGTGTTAGCTTGACTTAAGGTAATCGAGAGCGTGATCAAAAGCTAGTACGCGGCTATTAGGAGTAGTAAATTTTTTTATAAACCGAGTGATATTCACTCAAATTAGGAGATTTAACATGAAATTACTTGCGTTTTTAATGATGCTTTTCCCAGTGGTTTGTAGTGCAGCCAATGCTGAATATTTAAAGATTTACATGATGCAGCCAAAAAATGTCATTTTAGACAAAATGGATGGCGTGGATGATATGGACAGATACGTTAAAGAAATTGAAGTGAACATCAATAAAAAGTTATCTGAAATCACTACAGCGTCTACCTCGTGGGGGTTTTTAGTCATCGCCGTGCGTGATGATGGAAAAATTAAAGCCTGGCTGGATACTGATGACGCCGTGCCGCCAGCAGTAGCAAATGCAATGGTGGCAGTGGCAGAGAACACGAAAGCCTTTCCTGTTAAATCTGGCGCCGCCGTGTTCTCGCTCGGCTTTGGCGTTGATGGCGCAGCACTGCCCATAGACAAAATGCCCTTCCCTAATGAATGGAAGAAAATAGCCCAGTGCACTAATGAAGACTGTGCAGAACATGATGCTGAGGCAATTGTGCTCAAGTCCTGGAATTAAAGGTCCTGGAATTAAAAGACTTAGCATTGAGCTACTGACACCAAAAAAAACAAGCGGATGATGGCAATACAAATCATTCCTAAACCATATTTTTATGCGTAAAATAGCGGC
>PHCL01000451.1 GCA_002842195.1 Betaproteobacteria bacterium HGW-Betaproteobacteria-20
AAATAAGCGGCAAGTAGTAATGTAAATTGTGCCAACACATATATTGCGATGCGGTTAGCAGGTTTTAAAAATAAATCAGTCAATAGAATAACCATTGCCATGCTGACAATGACTATTTCAGGTAAGGCTGTGATGAGGTCGTAACGTATATTTTCCATAACTTATAGACCTGATGGCAAACCTACTGGTAGTTTGCTCTGCACTAGATGAGAAAGTAGTTGAGTAACTGTGGCATTAGTCATATCTGTGAGCGGTTGCGGATAAATACCTAAAGCTAATACCAATAAAGCCAATATTGCTAGTATTAAAAATTCACGCTTATTTAAATCTTTTAAAGCGGCTACTTTTTCATTAGCTATTTCACCATAAAACACCCGTTTTACCATCCATAGCGTGTATGCGGCGCCAAAAATAAGTGTAAGTGATGCTAAGAATGCATACCAAAAGTTAGCTTGAATTGCGCCTAATATCACCATAAATTCACCGACAAAACCAGAAGTGCCCGGCAGCCCAGCATTCGCCATGGCAAAAAATACTGCAAATGCCGCAAATACAGGCATGGTATTTGCCACACCACCATAAGATTCAATTTGACGACTGTGTACACGGTCATATAAAACACCAACACTTAAAAACATAGCGGAAGAAATAAAGCCGTGTGACACCATTTGCACGATTGCACCTTCGATGCCTAAGCTATTGAAGATAAAAAATCCTAGTGTTACAAAACCCATGTGTGAGATAGATGAATAGGCAATCAGCTTTTTCATGTCTTTTTGCACTAATGCTACTAATGCGATATAAACAATCGCAATCAATGACAAGGCAATCATATAGCCTGATAAATGCTGCGCTGCATCTGGCGCAATCGGCATTGCAAAGCGTAAAAAGCTATAGCCACCCAGTTTTAACGCAATAGCAGCCAAAACTACCGAACCACCTGTTGGGGCTTCTACGTGGGCGTCTGGTAGCCAGGTATGGACTGGCCACATCGGTATCTTTACCGCAAAAGCTGCAAAAAATGCTAA
>PHCL01000452.1 GCA_002842195.1 Betaproteobacteria bacterium HGW-Betaproteobacteria-20
TGTAGCGTAGCGAAATCGAGGGTATTTGTTATATTACCCTCGATTACATTTCATTTCACGGTTGGTGAGCTTGTCGAACCATCGCGGCTACGCTGGCTACAATTGCTTTTGCCGCAGTAAATTCAGGTAGTGTGCCGAGTCTAAGGGCGCGTTATTGCGTTGCGCTTGCCATATGGTTTCTGCAAGGCAATCAATCAAGTCGTGATACGCAAGGTGGGCATCATGATGTTGCTGCCGCAATTGATTATAAATCTGGGCAATGCCTGTCGGCTGATTGATGCTGATTTGCTCAATCACCGATAAATGCAGGCTCAAATGTAAAAACGGATTGGTTTCACCCATTTCAGGAAAGTATTGCTGGCCCATATAGCGTTCCGGCGCATCCAGCACCGTATGATACTCTGGATGCATTTGTATCACCTCAATCGCGATTTTTTCTAAATCTGAAAGGGCGAGTTTCTGCTTGAATTTAGACCAGGCATCAAATAAAAACTGCCGTGCCTGATCGCGGCTTGGGTTATATAGGCTCATGGTAACGCTGCAAAATATTAGATAATTTTTTAAATAGTAGCAGTAAAACCACAACTCACCAACCAAAGCCATTGAAATGTTGCATTAAGCTTAACTAAGCCCTTTTTGTAGCCGCGATGTAGCGTAGCGAAATCGAGAGTATTTGTTATATTACCCTCGATTGCATTGCATTTCACGGTTGGTGAGCTTGTCGAACCATCGAGGCTACGCTGGCTCACCAACCAAAGCCATTGAAATGTCGTAGGTAGGAACGCAATTTATTGCGCGAATAATGTAACCATCATCTTGCCATGATTGACTACCACCGCATTCGCGCAATGAATTGCACTCCTACATCAATAAAAAACGGCAACCGTGGTTGCCGTTTCATTTGTTGCATTAAGCTTAACTAAGCCCTTTTTGTAGCCGCGATGTAGCGTAGCGAAATCGAGGGTATTTGTTATATTACCCTCGATTACATTTCATTTCACGGTTGGTGAGCTTGTCGAACCATCG
>PHCL01000453.1 GCA_002842195.1 Betaproteobacteria bacterium HGW-Betaproteobacteria-20
TTAATGAAAAAGCCACGCGCTATGTGGCGGTGATGAATTCATGCGAAGTGCTGGTGCCAGAAGTTTCGGCGCTCATTGAGCCTTTGCAAAATATGATTGTCAAGCTGAGCATTAGGGATAAGCTGCCACAAATTGAGTTGGCCGTTGGCGAAGCTGGCTTAAAGAATACGCACGAAGGCGCTGGTGTCATCGTGCTGATTCTACGCATTATGGATGTGCTTAATGATAACGATGAGATTTTACTGAAGAATTTTGCTGACGATCACGCTGTGCAAATCTGGACGCAAACCAAAGGCCCGGACACAATCAAGCCATTCTATCCGCTGAATGGCGAACAGCTACAGTACCGCCTGCCGGAATTTGATTTAACCTACCCATTTAAACCGAACGAATTCACCCAGGTGAACCCACAAATCAACCAAGTGATGATACGCCGTGCCATGCAGTTGCTTAACCCGCAAGCACACGAAAAAATTGCCGATTTCTTTTGCGGTATCGGCAACTTCACCTTGCCAATTGCCCGCAGCGGCGCGCAGGTATTGGGCTTAGAAGGGTTAGCCAATCTGGTAGACAGGGCCAATGAAAGTGCGGCACTTAATCAGATTAACAACACCAGGTTTGGCGTGGCTGATTTATTCAAAATGACGCCGGAGGCCTTAACCAGTTTAGGCCGTTTTGATAAATGGCTGGTTGACCCGCCACGCGATGGTGCATTTGAATTGATTAAGTCGCTGGATGAAAGCAATTGCCCGCAAAGTATTGTCTACGTGTCGTGTAACCCCGCCACTTTGGCGCGAGATGCTGGCGTATTGGTCAATGAAAAGGGTTATACGCTAAAGGCCGCAGGGGTTATCAACATGTTTCCGCACACCGCACATGTAGAGTCGATAGCGCTGTTTGAACGTAGCTATAGATTCGGCCCGGTAAAGTATTAAATCCGTTCGGGCTGAGCTTGTCGAAGTCCACTGACCTTTCGACAAGCTCAAGGCGAACGGACTTCATATATCATTGGGCCGAAGCAATAAT
>PHCL01000059.1 GCA_002842195.1 Betaproteobacteria bacterium HGW-Betaproteobacteria-20
TTCAAGCGGCAATTGTGGATTAGCTACTTTTTCTGCTACGGCAGAATAGGTTAGACTCAACATAAAGCCCAGCACCAAGCCAGAGCAGATTAAGCCAACCTTAGTAAAACCACGATATTTATTTTTAACTTGCATGTATGATCATTCCCAACAAAAATAACCTGATAAGCCTAAGAGCGTGCTTAAGTTTAATAGGTTCAAATGGTAGTTAATTATATTCGTTACAACAGTTTGAAGTATAACAGCTAGGGTGAGATTTGGGCGCTAGCCAAAATTAACTGCGTGAAGATTTTTTTGGTGCAACTATTCTTTTAGCGAGCTTTTGGTAATATCCAGCCGCTGCGCACCGCTAAAGTGCCTTGCCCAATAGCCTTCGGTCATGCTTTCTACGCGCACTTGCCCGCCAGCACTGGGTGAATGGATAAAACGATTATTGCCCATGTAAATACCCACATGAGATATTGCGTTTTTAATGGTTTTAAAAAACACTAAATCTCCAGGTTGTATTTCATTTTTAGGAATCGTTTTGCCCAATTGACTAATCGCCAGTGTACTATGCGGCAAGGTTAAGCTGGTTGCCTGACTAAATACATAACGTACAAAACCACTGCAATCAAAGCCAATTTCTGGCGAGTTACCACCATATTTATACTTAACACCCGTGAGGTTAAGCGCATTTACCAGCACTTCACTGGTACGCTCTGACCAGTTTTCAGGGTTGCCGTCAGTGGTCACTGACGCTTGAGTATCTACCTGAGGTACCGGAGCAATCATAGAGGCAGACTCAACAGCAGCGCACGACACGCTGCACAAAGCCAGCATTAAACACAATACATTACGGGTATGGATAAGGTTAATCACCTGGCGATTATAAGAAATTAACTGAAAATTGCAAGGCAATGACGCTAATTTTAGTTTATATGGCAATGTTTATATAGTAAGTCGTGGGATAATCACAAACCTTATGAGTACACATACAATCAACCAAACCATCACCCAGGTTTTTGAAAAAGACGGTATTTTGGCCCGCCATATTAACGGCTATAGCGAGCGTAAGCAGCAGCTGGAAATGGCACTGGCCATTAGCGACGCGATAGAAAATAGCACGCAGCTAGTGGCAGAAGCAGGTACTGGCACAGGCAAGACCTTTGCCTATTTAGTGCCGGCATTGCTTACTGGCGGCAAGGTCATTATTTCTACCGGTACTAAAAACTTACAGGATCAATTATTCAGCCGCGATTTACCTAATGTGCGCGATGCCTTAAAAGTGCCGGTCACGGTCGCGATGTTAAAAGGTCGCGCTAATTATGTGTGCCATTATCATCTGGAGCGCGCCGAGCAGGAAGGGCGCTTTGCCTCGCGTGAAGACGCAAAATATCTGCACGTGATTAAAACCTTTGCTGAAAACACCAAAACCGGCGATAAAAGCGAACTCAATACTGTGCCGGAAAACGCCTTGATTTGGGCGAGCGTGACCTCCACGCGGGATAATTGCCTGGGTGGTGATTGCGCTTATTATAAAGACTGTTTTGTGATGGAAGCACGCAAACAGGCGCTGGCTGCCGATGTGGTGGTGGTAAATCATCATTTATTTTTTGCTGATGTCATGCTGCGCGACGAAGGCGTAGCCGAACTTTTGCCGAGTGCAAACACCGTTATTTTTGATGAAGCGCACCAGCTACCTGAAGTCGCAGGACTGTTTTTTGGTGAAGATGTTTCAACCAGCCAGCTTTTGGAGTTGGCGCGAGATTGTACCGCAGCACATTTAACGGTCGCTAAAGATTGCGTTGAGTTAGGTGAAGTTATCCCTACTTTAGAAAAAGCGGCCAAAGATTTCAGGCTCATTTTTGCTTATGAAGGCTCACGTATGCCAGTGCAAAAAGTTTTGGCACTCAAGGGATTCGAAGAGGCTTTTAAGCATATGCAAGGTCAATTAAAGGATTTAGCGAAAGTGCTGGAAACCCAGGCTGCGCGTGATCCATTGCTGGAAAAGTGCTGGCAGCGCAGTGAAGCTTTACATGATTTATTTTGCCGTTGGCAATCTGCGGAAAACAACAACTTGGTGCGCTGGGTAGAAGTATTCACCCATTCAGTACAGTTACACGCCACGCCGCTCAGTGTGGCAGAGGGCTTTGGCAAACAGCTTAACGCCCAGCCGCGGGCATGGATATTCACTTCTGCTACGCTGGCAGTTAAAAGCGATTTCAGCCACTATATTGCACAAATGGGTTTGGCTGACGCTAAAACTGGCTTTTGGGAAAGCCCGTTTAATTACCAGGAACAAGCGCTCTTTTATGTGCCGCCCGATATGCCGGACCCGAATAGTCCCAGCTACACAGCGTGCGTAGCTGCTGCTGCGCTACCGGTACTGCAAGCCAGCGGCGGCAGAGCCTTTGTGCTTTCCACCAGCTTGCGCGCCATGCGTGAGATTCATGCTTTATTGAAAGAGGCGTTCTCAGAAAATGGCATCGAAAGCCCGCTGTTGTTGCAAGGCGAAAGCTCACGCACCGAATTGTTAGACCGCTTTCGTAAACTGGGCAACGCCGTATTGGTTGGCTCGCAGAGCTTTTGGGAAGGCGTCGATGTGCGCGGAGAAGCCCTGAGTGTGGTGATTATCGACAAGCTCCCATTTGCCCCGCCAGACGACCCGGTGTTATCGGCACGGGTAGATAAACTCAACGCAGAAGGCAAAAATGCTTTTATGGAATATCAACTGCCTTATTCGGTTATTACCCTCAAACAAGGCGCAGGGCGGTTAATACGCGACGAGAATGACAGAGGCGTGCTGATGATTTGCGATCCGCGTTTGATTACAAAATCGTACGGTAAAAAAATCTGGCAAAGCTTACCGCCGTTTAAGCGGACCAGGGAGTTGGCAGATGTGCAGGCATTTTTTGAGGTTGATTAAACCCGTCATCACGCGCGTTGGTTCGTGAGTTATTCAACAAGCTCACAGACTATTTGACGATGGGAAATGCCCGTGTAGCTTCACGGACAACACTTTTACGGTTTAATATAGCATCTGTAATAACTAACTAGAATAATTAACTAGCCAACCACACAATTACGCCCAGCACTTTTCGCCTGATAAAGTTTTTTGTCTGCTTCAATAATCATATTTTCATCCCAAATTTTCGGCGCGATGGTATGAAACGTGTAACCGATAGATACCGTATAAACAACTTTCTCCCCTGACTCCAGCTGTAAGCTTAAGGATGCTACTTCACGCCTTAATTTCTCCAAACCTTGAACAAATTCCGTGACAGGTACACCAAGGCATATCAGAACAAATTCCTCACCGCCATAACGAATTCCCCAATCGCTTTCACGCCGAAAAACTTCATGCACTTTGTCTGCAAATGCTGTCAGACATTTGTCGCCAACAGCGTGACCAAAGGTATCATTTAAGCGTTTAAAGTGATCAATATCAAGCATAGCAATGCCAAGGGACAGATGGTTTCGGTTGGCCAGTTTGATCAATTCGGGTAGCTTGTAACTTAAAAAATTCCGATTTTTCATTTTAGTAAGCGTATCAGTTTCATTTAAACGCATTAACTCCGCGTTGGCTTTATCCAGCTTGCGATTGACTTGCCCTAGCTTTCTGTTCCAATAAAGTATTGCACCGGCGATGATAATGATAGCTATCAGGTATTTGGCTAGAAATTTCCAATCAACTTTTACGTCGTACTCAATTTTTATCCAGTGAGACAAAAATTGGTTGTAAGTTCTTTGGTCGATAGTAGCCAATGTTTTGTTGAGTATTTGCACAAGCTGCGGCATGTCCGAGCGGACACCCATCACCATAGCAACCGGAATATCCACATGGCCAGCGACTTTTAGGTTAGTTAAGCCTTGTTTTTGCATGGAATAACCGCATACAGGCAAAAGGCCAGTAAAGGCATAAAGTTCACCTTGGGATACTTTTAACAAGCCCTCGTCGGTGTCTTCAACTTCCACCAGATTCACATTTCCGTAGTGCGCTTTTATTAGTTTGATGGTTGGATAGTTTTTTGGTATGCCGATAGGTTTGTCAATAATTGCCGAGAAGTCAAGCTCAAACGGGGATGAATTACGTGTGATATAAGCGTTTCTGAGATGCAGAAAAGGGACTGTTTGTTGATAATAATCCAGAGAAGCGCCTGTTACTGCATCTGAAGTAATCATGTCACATTCCCTGGCTTTTAGTTTTTCCAATGATTCAGTCCAACTATTTGTTGGCACTAACTTGATGGGAATGCCGATTTTCTGTTCAACAAATTTAAGAATATCTGCAATTACACCAACATGCTGACTGGACTCATTAATGCCTTCCAATGGCATTCTATTAGGGTCTACGCATTTTCTGATGACTTTTATATTGGACAGAAATGACAAATCATCTGCATTGAGGTAGCTTGCCATCTCCGGCTGAGGTGTTGCCGAAACAGGAATATAACTGCTAAAAAACGTTAAACATAAAACGGCAAGAAAGGATTGCTTCAATTTAGATATTCTAAAAGGGGCGCAATAATATTTTTTTGGCATGATTGCAGTTCTCGCTTAATCTTATCGTAACCTGTCGGCTAAATGCTGCTTAAATGCCAGCACCAGCGTCTTGATTGTAAGACTGCTCAACGTAATCAGCAAGCAGGGTTTATTGCTGTGTTGTATTTGCAAGCCGAAAAAATTTAAATTCACTGCATAAGCGCGAAGGCCATCTTCCAATAATTGAGCGCTCAATTATTTCTGATAAACTGGCGCCATGATGATTTTCATCCCTGAAACCGAGTACGAACTCACTGCCATTCGCGCACAAGGCGCGGGCGGGCAGAATGTGAATAAGGTATCGTCCGCGATTCATTTGCGATTTGATATTTTGGCTTCTAGCTTGAGCGATTGGCTAAAAGAACGTTTACTACATTTGAAAGACAGTCGCATTACCGATGAAGGCGTGTTGGTGTTGAAAGCGCAGCAATTTCGTACGCAGGAGGCAAATAAAAAAGATGCGATTAAGCGCTTGCATGAGATTGTTAACGCGGCAAATCAAGTTAAACCCATGCGTTACGCCACGCGGCCCAGCTATGGATCTAAACAGCGCCGCTTAGAAAGTAAAACGCTACGCGGGCATGTTAAGCAGATGCGAGGCAAAATAGCGGTTGACTAACATGCTGATTCTCGCTTAAAAACCTACGAGAGAAAAATGCTGCCCTGCGAGGCTCATCCAGACTGGCTTGCAGAGCATCGACATTGAAGCTAAGTTAATACGCATGTATTAATCAAAAATATCAGCAGGTCTGGTGGTCTGATAGTTTAGTATCTAGACGCCGCTAATATTTGTAAGGAATTTAATGCTGAACCGACTGATGTACGCAAGTGTCGAATGTGCGAAAGTGTCGAAACCCAAGGGATGTAAATTGGAGCTATCATGAATCGTCGTCAGTTTATTAGTTATTTATCAGGTTTGTGGCTGGTGAGTACGCTACCAGCCTTTGCTAAGGAGCTTATTGCCGTGCCCACACTCATAAAATCTAAATTAGCCTGGAAAAAGCTGTTACCGGCAGACCGCTATGGCGTACTGTTTGAAGAAGATACCGAGCGCGCTGGCAGTAGCCCGCTTAACCATGAAAAACGCACTGGCACTTTCATTTGCGCGGCTTGCTTCCTGCCGCTGTTCAAGTCTAAGCATAAGTTCGATAGCGGCACTGGCTGGCCCAGTTTTTGGGATACGCTGCCAAACGCGGTGAGTACCAGGCAGGATTACAAGTTGGTTTGGCCGCGCATGGAATATCACTGTGCACGCTGTGGCGGCCACCAGGGGCATGTTTTTAACGATGGCCCTGCGCCTACCGGCTTACGTTATTGCAATAACGGGCTGGCGTTGCAATTTGCCCCTGAGGCTGAAGCATTGCCGGCACTCAGGGTATAAAAATATCATGAAAATTATTATTGATATTACCAGCAGAGTTTCTGGCGGAATTATCGCTTTATTGTTCACCGGTTACTGCATGGCTGGTGACGCTGCATCATCAGCCAAACCGCCAGTCGCAAAGGTGGCGACGGCTATATTTGCTGGCGGCTGTTTCTGGTGTTCAGAAGCAGACTTCGAGAAATTAGCAGGAGTCGTCATGGCGGAATCCGGCTACACAGGCGGTCAGCTTGAAAATCCAACTTACGAGCAAGTTAGCCGCGGTAGTACCGGCCATGCTGAAGCGGTGCGGGTAACTTATAATCCAAAACTGGTCAGTTATGCGCAGTTGCTGGATTATTTCTGGCATCATATTGATCCAACGGTCAAGGATCAGCAGTTTTGCGATGTGGGCAGCCAATACCGTAGCGCTATATTTTATCAGGACGAGAGCCAGAAAAAAGCTGCGGAAGCCAGTAAAACTGCGCTGGAACGTAGCGGAAAACTTGCCCATATCTATACCGAGATTGTTCCTGCAAGCCGGTTTTATATCGCCGAAGGTTATCATCAGGATTATTATAAAAAGAATCCAATTCGCTATCGCTATTACCGGAACGGCTGTGGACGCGATGCACGCATCAGTGAAGTTTGGGGCCCGCCATCACATTGAAACAAAATACATGCTTAAATTTGAGAATTTTTTTATATAGTTTATTCCTCTTGTTCTCTATCGTTTCCCATGCGGATGGGGAGCGCGTTAACATCGCCAGTTTTTCGCAAAATGACATTAATAGCTGGCAGACTAAAATTTTTTCAGGTGAGACTCACTACGCTTTTTCTACTATGGATGGACGCACCGCCTTACACGCTAACAGCACGGCAAGTGCTTCTGGATTGTTTCGCAAGGTAAGCATAGAGTTAAGCCAAACGCCCATCCTGCATTGGTCATGGAAAGTAGACAATGTGCTGACGGGTGCTGATGAACGCACTCGCGCCGGTGACGATTACCCTGCCCGCGTTTATGTGGTGTTTTCTGGCGGTGCGGCTTTTTGGCGTACCCGCGCAATCAGCTACGTGTGGTCAAGCAAACAAGCTGTCAACAGTCACTGGCGCAATCCCTTCACTGCTAACTCGCAGATGGTTGCGGTGCAGTCAGGCTCGGAACGCGTAGGGCAGTGGGTAGATGAACGCCGTGACGTACTGGCTGATTATCGCCGTATCTTCGGTAAGGAGCCTGGCAAGCTAGATGCAGTGGCGATTATGACCGATACTGATAATACAGGCGCCAGTGCGTCAGCCTGGTACGGCGATATATGGTTTGGTGCAAAATAAAGGTACTAACCCATTAAACGCTTCGTTTACTAATGATCGTTAGTTAACGACTATTTAGTTAACGACTATTTTATAATCCGGCGTATTGTTTAGCGGACATGAATAGACATATTGCCCGGGTTTTAGTGTAATCGCATAATCCTTTGTTTTGCCAGGCTGTAAATCTCCGCCAGATACACTCGGCAACCGTGCGCGATTTAGCACGCCATCACCACGTAGCCAAAAACCCAGTTCATAAGGCACACTTTGGTTTTTAACGCGGAAAATATAACTGCCAGCAGGCAATGCAAGTGTTTTAGCTTTGGCTAAACG
>PHCL01000454.1 GCA_002842195.1 Betaproteobacteria bacterium HGW-Betaproteobacteria-20
CGCCCGCCCGCTGCGCCAGTCATCACCAAAGGGATTTTATTGGATTGGCAAAATGCTGCAATGGCCGCTTTGGCTTTGGCGTCATCTACGCAATCTATCACACCGTTGAATTGCTTATCTAACAACTCGCTGACGTTTTCAGCGGTGACGAAATCTTCAATCCCAATCACATTCACGTTTGGGTTAATTAACCTAATGCGTTCTGCCATGGCCGTGACTTTGGCTTTTCCAAATGCGCCATCTACTGCATGTAATTGGCGGTTTACATTGCTTTCGGCAATATTGTCCAAATCAATCAAAGTAACCCTGCCAACAGCATTACGTGCAACCGCTTCAGCCGCCCAGGAACCCACACCGCCTATACCAATGACGCAGATATGCGCGGCTTGCAGCTTGGTTAGTCCGGCAGCGCCATATAGTCGTGAGACACCACCGAAGCGGCGTGCAATATCCGGTTCGCTATCCATGTTTGCTATCACGTGATTTCAATCATTTTCTCCAGCACAACAAATGCAGTAGCCAGATTTTTTTCATCACTAATACTGATATGCGCTTGTGTAATATTTTTAGATTGCAGATAAGCCAGTAATTCTGGCGCCAACACCAAAATCGGCTTGCCTAAATCATCGTGTGAAACTGCAATATTTTCTAGCAACACAGGGGTACGAAAGCCTGTACCCATAGCTTTAGAAAACGCCTCTTTTGCGGCAAAACGTTTGGCTAAAAAGCGTGCTTTGATGTTTGATTGTAGATAACTTGAAAATTCGCTTTCAGCCAAAATGCGTCGCGCAAAATCATCACCAAATTTTGCGATAGAAGCTTCAATCCGCGTTACTTCAACAATATCTGTACCTATGCCAAAAATCATTTTTGCCTGTCATGCTGAGCTTGTTTCAGCATCTTGTTTAAGCTAGACGGAAATTCCGTCCTGGGACAGAATAACAACGGGATTGGAAGCAAATGTCTAATCAACTGCATGCTGCCTCCTTGACTAACGCCTTCATCTCGCGGACCGCATT
>PHCL01000060.1 GCA_002842195.1 Betaproteobacteria bacterium HGW-Betaproteobacteria-20
GCTTTGGTCTGGCGGTGCGGCAAACATCATAAATAGTCGTGCGGTGTCTGCGCCGTAAGTATCAATCAGCGATTGTGGGTCAACCGTGTTACCTTTGGACTTACTCATTTTAGTGCCGTCTTTTAGCACCATGCCTTGCGTGAGAAGATTGGTAAAAGGTTCATCGTTGTTTATCAAGCCGACATCACGCATCAGTTTGTTAAAAAAGCGCGCATAGAGTAAATGCAGAATAGCATGTTCAATGCCGCCTACATATTGGTCAACAGGTAACCAGTAGTTCGCGCGTTCGTCAACCATCGAAGTACTGCTGTCGAAGCTGGTATAACGGGCAAAATACCATGATGACTCGAAGAACGTATCCAGAGTATCCGTCTCGCGCGTTGCCTTTCCACCGCAAGTCGGGCAGGTAGTATCATAAAAGCTTGGGTCTTTTTTAATTGGCGAACCTACGCCATCCATCACTACATTTTCAGGCAATACGACTGGCAATTGCTCGGCAGGTACCGGCACTTCGCCACAGTTGGCACAGTGAATAATGGGAATTGGACAACCCCAATAGCGCTGACGTGAAACGCCCCAATCGCGCAAACGGTATTGCGTACGTTTTTGACCGAGGTTTTTTGCGCTTAATGCTGTCGCGATGGCTGTGCTGGCGCCATCAAAATCTAAACCATCAAATTCGCCAGAGTTAAACAGGACGCCGTGTTCAGTCATGGGTAGAGGCATATCGGTCACTGAGCTGACTGGTGAGTTTGCCAAATCAGCCGACGCAATGACTGCTTTAACAGCCAAACCATATTTATTAGCAAACTCAAAATCGCGCTCATCATGCGCTGGCACTGCCATCACAGCACCTTCGCCATAGCTAGCTAATACATAATTAGCTACCCACACAGGTAACTGTTCGCCATTCAAAGGGTGTGTCACAAATAAACCAGTCGCCATCCCTTTTTTCTCTGCAGTGGCTACATCGGCTTCTGCCACGCTACCACGTTTACATTCAGCAATAAATTCAGCCAATGCCGGATTATTCTGCGCTGCTAAAGTTGCTAGAGCATGTTCTGCTGCTACTGCGACGTAAGTCGCGCCCATCAGCGTGTCTGGACGTGTGGTGTAGACCTTGAGGTTACCTTCTTGCCCTTCGACAGGCTCAGGGAACACGATTGGAAACTCAACCTCACAGCCGTAGCTTTTGCCTATCCAGTTGCGCTGCATGGTTTTTACTTGTTCCGGCCAACCGTCGAGCTTATCTAAATCATTGAGCAACTCTTCAGCATAGGCAGTAATTTTCATAAAGTACTGCGGTATATCACGTTTTTCTACCAAGGCACCACTACGCCAGCCGCGCCCGTCAATCACTTGCTCATTGGCAAGCACGGTACCATCTACCGGATCCCAATTCACGGTAGAAGTTTTTTTGTAAATAAGGCCCTTTTTAAAAAGCTCAGTGAACAACCATTGCTCCCATTTATAGTAATCTGGTTTGCAGGTCGCAATTTCACGGCTCCAATCCACGCCTAACCCTAATTGTTTAAGCTGAGTTTTCATGTGATCTATATTTTCATACGTCCACTTTGCAGGCGCAGTATTATTTTTAATCGCAGCATTTTCTGCTGGCAAACCAAACGCATCCCAACCCATGGGTTGCATTACGTTAAATCCCTTCATTTTGTGAAAACGACTTAATACATCGCCAATGGTATAGTTGCGAACATGCCCCATGTGTAAGCGCCCGCTGGGGTAAGGAAACATGGATAAACAATAATATTTGGGCTTATTGCTAGTTTCAGAAGCGGTAAAGGTTTGGTTGGCATCCCAATAGGCCTGGGCAGCTTGTTCAATACTTTTAAAAGGGTACTGCTGTTGCATAATTTAACTGTTCTTGAATATTAAATGAATAGCGAAATTATACCGTGAAGCGTTTGGTTTTGTTGGATTGTTGAGTTAGGGCTAGTTTTTAAGTCAGATAAGTTGAGGTTATTTAATCAACTTGCTGGGAGGTTTTCTGATTTTCCTGAACATTGCTTCATATAATGGACTGATTTGGGCACTCTTCATAACCGGTCAATCAGGCGTGTGCGGTCGGGGTGTGCGATGAAATTAAGCGCGTTGGTTCGATTCAGATATCGTCAAGCTGCCGTTCGTAAACGCGATAGCGTTTGTAAGCGTGTCCACCAATTGATTCGATGATATTACGCATCCCGGCGTTGTCTTCCAGTATCCAGGATAGCTCGATTTTTTTTGCGCCTAAGCTGTGCAAACGCATCCGCACTGCATCAATCACTTGAAATGCAAGTCCAGGTCCGAGCCGCGTGCGCTGGAATTTGCGTCTAACGCCCATCAGTGGTACACGGGCCGTGCTGGGATAGCGCACTTTGAGGCGCCACAGGAGCTTCAGCCAGCCAGTTGGGAATAGCTTGCCGCCAAGTCCTTGAATCGCTTCATTGATGTTAGGTACAGCAACAATGAAGGCGGCAGCCTCACCGTCTACTTCGGCAATCTGGATCAATTCCGAGTCAACAAGAAGGCGAAGGTTCTTGCCAAGTTCATGGAACTCAGCAACAGTGAACGGCACGAAACCCCAGTTTTCCGCCCAGGCGTCGTTAAAGATGTCGCGTAACAGAGAAATTTCTTCATCGAAACGTTTTCGGTCTAACGGTCGCACCTTTACGCGATGTGCGGACGCAGCAACCAGCCTTTGCATTATCTGAGGGGCTTCGAAATTTGGAGCAATCATATACGCAAGTGCGTCCACTGCTTTGTGGTATCCACACTGTTCAATGCGTCTACCGTAATATGGCATGGCATGCCCCATCATAAATACTGGCGGCGTGTCAAAGCCGTTAACCAGCAATCCCATTTCTTCGTTAATTGAAAGGTTGAATGGTCCGCGGACACAACGTATGCCTTTGTCGCGTAACCATTGTTCGGCGGTACTGATTAGTGCTGCAAAAGTTTCTTCTTCATCTTCGGCATCCAGCATTCCGAATAATCCAGTCGCGTCGTTAAATCGCTCCAGATGCAATGTGTCAATTTGGGCGCTAATTCTCCCCACTGGCTGTTTTCCACGCCAGGCAATCCACGCCTGCCACTGAGCGTGCTGGAAATATGGGTTACTCTTTGCTGAGAGGTGCATGCGGCGCTCGATGAATAGCGGCGAAATCCAATTTGGGTCGGACTTAAAAATAAGATTAGGAATACGGATAAATTGATCTAAATCCGCTTTTCCAGTGACGGGAACAATATGTAGCGAAAAGGCTATGTTAGAGGTAGAGATTGTAGTCATCGGAGTTATTTATGAGGCCGGGTAGCGCAGGCACTTGTCAATGGGTTCGCTGAATTTATCCTAAAACAATTATTTAAAATGGTGCTTGCGGTCTCACCAAGTGTTGATTTATGATAGAAAAGTTTTTCATAACTATCCTAGATAAAGCAGTTTATAATTCGTTGGTAGCGGCCGCTACCAACATCATGGCGACACTGAACACAGTATATAGCAAAAAACTAACCCGTGCCTTGCGTTGATAATTTCGCTTTCCACAGGAATCTATTGTAAGTTTTTGGCGTGCTACACGTCAAATGTAGCGTGAAGGTGCGAAATTCGCGTACAGCCAATTGGCGCTAATTAGGATGTCGGTCAAGGTTAATTGACTTTAAAATAAAAGACGTTATGGCTTGAAGCGAATAACAGGGTAATGGCGGAAATTTCACATAAAATACTACCTAACCTATTGCAAATTATGATGTTTTTGTAGGGTAATCGACTATAATTATGTCTCATATGATTATGCCTCATTGTAGTGTTAAGTTTTAGTCTGCACGCACCGGTAGATATTCATTAATAAGGATGCAAATTGAACCTAATGACAGATATTAAAATTTCTATGATGCCAACCCCGACGAAAAATTCGTTGCCGTTGCGTCTTGCGGATTTCGTCACTTTGGCAGCAGCATTAGACTATGCTGCTGAAGGGGAGACTGGCGCAAACTTCTATTCGGGTAGAGGTAAGTTGACAGCAGTGCTACCATACCGAGAGCTGCGTCAGCAGGCTTTGATGCTAGCGCGACGTCTATTATCCCTTTCTCTGGAACGAGGCGCGCGTGTTGCTATTGTGGCAGAAACCAATCCGGACTTCCTGCGCTTCTTTTTCGCTTGTCAATATGCTGGACTGGTACCCGTGGCGTTGCCAGCTGTGGTCAATATTGGGGGGCATGCGGCCTACGTTGGCAAGTTGCGTGGTTTGCTGCAGGGCTGTCGTGCCTCAGTAGCGATGGCATCGGACCAGTTTTTGCCGTTCCTGAGTGAAGCGGCTGAAGGCGTCGACTTAACCTTCCTGGGAACGCCTGCTGAATTCGATAAGTTGCCAGAACAAAATGTCGAGTTGCAGTGTAGCGGTCCCACTGAAATAGCCTATCTGCAATACACATCCGGTAGTACTGGCTTCCCCCGTGGCGTGATGATTACGCAGCAAACCGTGCTTGCCAACTTAGCTGGTACGGCTAGCCATGGTGGCATTAGTATGCAGGCTGATGACCGCTGTGTGTCCTGGCTGCCGTTTTACCATGACATGGGGCTTGTAGGTTGTCTGCTAACTCTCATAGCTACGCAGCGCTCAATTGACTACCTTGACACACGCGACTTTGCTATGCGTCCGCGGCGCTGGCTCGAATTAATGAGCAGCACTAGGGCAACCATTTCATTCAGTCCGCCATTTGGTTACGCGTTATGTGCGCGTCGTGTCAGTGCTGAAGATGTCGCTCAGTATGACCTGAGCGCATGGCGCGTTGCAGGTATCGGCGCCGAACCAATCCGCGCTGAACTTACTGATCGCTTTGCCAAGCTATTAGCTCCGGCTGGCTTTAGTCCCGATGCCTTTGTGCCGTGCTATGGTATGGCAGAAAGCTCGCTGGCAATCAGCTTTTCGCCGTTAGGAAAAGGTGTTATGGTCGATTGGATTGATGCTGATGAGCTTGCGGAAAATATGCGCGCGAAACCAGTGGGTGCAGGGAAGGGTAGTGGTTTTGTGCGTTGCGGCACGCCGCTGCCTGGGCATGAGATTGTCATTCGAGATGAGCACGGAAATACGCTACCAGACCTTCATGTAGGCAGAATAAATGTGCGTGGACCTAGTGTGATGTCTGGGTATTTTGAGTTGCCTGAGCAAACGCGGTTGGCGCTCTCGCCAGATGGTTGGCTGGACACGGGCGATCTTGGCTACTTGGTTGATGGCAGTATTGTTGTGACTGGCCGGCACAAAGACATGCTTATCATCAACGGTCGTAATATTTGGCCGCAAGATATCGAAAGTATTGCCGAGCGGCAGCCAGAATTGCGGTCGTTAGATGCATCGGCGTTTTGCGTGCCAGGTGCAGATTATGAAGAGGTCGCGGTAATGGTTGTGCAATGCAATATCAATAATCCGGCTGAGAGTCACCAACTGACTCAGCGGTTACATCGCGAAATACATGAGGAGCTAGGTATTAATTGCTTGATTGAGCTTGTGCCGCGGCATACGTTGCCGCGCACGTCTTCTGGAAAATTGTCACGGTCTGCAGCGCGAGCGGATTACCTGCTCAGGCAGAAAAATGAAAAGACTCGTGTTGCCGTGGAAGTTGCTTCAGAAGCTGAGCTCTCATCTCAACCGGAAAAAATGCTGGCACATGGTTGATGATGGGGAGGCGGTTTTAATGACAGCGCCTGTGGCTGGCGCCAGCACGCCGCAATTGCAAGGAAGTCCTGAGATAGCGCTGACTGGTGCAACTGGGTTCATCGGTACGACGCTTATTACACATCTGACGAATGCCGGGTGGCGAGTGCGTGCCTTGTATCGCCCTAGAAGCGGGCGTGTTCCTCCAAACCTGCCTGGGGTGGAATGGTTTGCGGGAGATCTAAACGATGCTGCTGCGCTGAATACGCTAGTGACTGGAACCCATGCCGTAATCCATTGTGCGGGTGCAGTGCGTGGAGCCAGTCGCGCCGATTTTGATCAGGTAAATGAGGATGGAGCGCTGCGCGTCTCTCAAGCTGCAGCACGTCAGGTGCACACGCCAAGGTTTCTGTTAATATCATCGCTGGCAGCGCGCATGCCAGAACTATCACATTATGCTGGAAGCAAGTGGCGCGGCGAATCCGCAATCAAAGCCACAGCAGAAAATTTGCGATGGACAGTATTGCGACCACCTGCAGTGTATGGTCCTGGAGACCGCGAGTTACTTCCGCTGTTTCGTAGCATTGCCAATGGGTTTGCTCCGCTACCTGCTGGCGCAAATGGCCGATTTTCCATGATTTATGTCGAAGACTTGGCCGTTGCAGTGGTGTGTTGGCTGACCGAAGACACTGGTTATGGTCAGACCTTTGAGTTAGATGATGGGCGCGTGGGGGGGTATAACTGGGATGCTGTACTGGAAATTGGCGGGCGAGTGCTACGCGGAGGTGCATCAGTCCGTCGCGTGCCGATTCCAATACCATTGCTGAATCTTGCCGCGTATACAAATCTTGCTGCAGCAAGGCTGTTAGGATACGCACCAATGTTGACTCCTGGTAAAGTACGAGAAATTACACACGAAGACTGGTTGTGTGATAATCGCGAATTTACGCAGGTGACTGGTTGGCAACCCGCTTTTGGGCTTGAGCAAGGACTCTCGCTCATTTTTAATAAAAATATAGCGACATTACAGGAAATTTTATGACAGAATATCAACAAATACTTTCCGATTTAAGTAACGAGCTGGTCTCGTTTACAAAAGGACGCTTTGAAGTTGGTGAAAACACCGAACTTGTGGGCGATCTGGATTTGGACTCGCTTCAGATAATGGAGTTATTGCTGTTTCTTGAGGATAGCTTTGACATCTCCATTCCAGTGAGTATTTTGCCAGATGTGAAGACTGTGGGAGAGCTTGCGTTGCAGGTTGAAAAAATTATGCGTGGTGGATGATGGGTATTTTTAGTAAATTTCAGGCTTTGGCCGCAACCCGTCTTGAGCTGGACGCACTGGGCATAGATCCGTTTGATGTACAGATAGAACGTATTATTTCTCCTACAGAGGGAATCATTCATGGTCAGCACACTATTCTAGCTGGCACCAATAATTACCTGGGTTTGACTTTTAATCCCGAATGTATTGCAGCGGCGCGCATGGCGTTGGAGCATGAGGGTACCGGCACCACGGGTTCACGTATGGCCAACGGTAGCTACTCAGGACACAGAAAGCTTGAACAGGAATTAGCAACTTTTTATGGCAAACGCGACGCCATAGTATTTTCTACAGGCTATCAAGCCAATCTTGGTATGTTGGCAGCGCTTGCGGGACCAAATGACGTGGTGCTCATGGATGCAGATTGCCATGCCAGTATTTACGATGGATGCCGTCTGGGTGGAGCTGAGACCATACGCTTTCGCCATAACAACGCGGAAGATTTGGCAAAGCGGATGCGCCGCCTCGGCGAGCGCGCCGCTGACGCCTTGATTTTAGTGGAA
>PHCL01000061.1 GCA_002842195.1 Betaproteobacteria bacterium HGW-Betaproteobacteria-20
AAGAGAGCTCAGTTGTATCTTGTGCAATCGATAAACTGCCATATATGGCAATCATTAAACACCATACTAAGCTACTTTTTTTAAACTGTAGCTCGTTAAAGCTCAACTTTGGCTGATTCCATTTCTTGCACGCACAATTGCCGCCTGCACTTGCACCGGCGCGGTACCGCCAATATGGTTGCGGCTATTAAGCGAGCCTTCCAGTGTTAGCACCGCATAGACATCGTCACTGATTTCCGCTGCAAATTGTTGTAATGTTGCCAATGGCAAATCGCTTAAATCTACTTTTTTATCTACCGCATGGCGTACAGCCAGTGCTACCACTTCATGCGCATCTCTAAATGGCATGCCTTTTTTAACTAAATAATCAGCTAAATCAGTGGCAGTCGCATAGCCCTCGCTGGCCGCCTGACGCATGTTTTCTTTATTGACGGTAATGCCGCGCATCATATCGGCATAAATTTCCAGCGTCACCAGTAAGGTATCGGCTGTATCAAAAAGCGGCTCTTTATCTTCCTGATTATCTTTATTATAGGCGAGCGGCTGGCCTTTCATCAAAGTGAGCAAGGCCGTTAAATGGCCATACACTCGGCCCGTTTTACCACGCACCAATTCTGGAACATCCGGATTCTTTTTTTGCGGCATGATAGATGAGCCCGTGCAAAAGCGATCAGCAATATCAATAAACGCAAATCTTGGTGAACTCCACAAAATAAGTTCTTCTGAGAATCGTGATAAGTGCATCATGACCATGGATGAGGTAAAGGTAAATTCAATGGCAAAATCACGGTCCGAGACGGCATCTAATGAGTTTTCACATACACCGTCAAAGCCTAATGTGCTGGCGACCAATTCACGGTTTATCGGGTAGCTAGTACCGGCTAAGGCCGCAGCGCCAAGCGGCAGTCTATTGATGCGGATTCTGCAATCTTCAAACCGCGCCACATCACGTTTGAGCATTTCAACATAAGCCATTAAATGATGGCCGAAAGTCACTGGCTGCGCCACTTGCAAATGAGTAAAACCAGGCATTACCGTATCAAAATGTACTTCAGCTAAATCTAGCAGACTTAATTGCAGCTTTTTTAAGCCCGCAATCACCTGCTCATTGACGCTGCGTAACCATAATCTTACATCTGTTGCTACCTGGTCATTACGGCTTCTGCCGGTATGTAAGCGCTTACCAGCATCGCCAATTTTATCGGTCAGGCGTTTTTCAATGTTGAGATGCACGTCTTCTAAATCGAGCAGCCATTCAAATTTACCAGCTTCAATTTCTTCTGAAATCTCCAACAAACCTGTTTCAATCACTTTAAAATCAGCTTGTGAAATAATGCCCTGCACACTCAACATGTGCGCATGGGCAATTGAGCCCTGAATGTCATACGGCGCTAAACGGTAATCAAAACCGATTGAAGCGGTATATTTTTTGACTAATTCCGCCACAGGTTCGTTAAAACGCCCGGACCAACTGCTGTCTTTTTTATTGAGGGCGCTTGTTTTTTGTATCTCTTTCACTTTTTTATTCT
This sequence comes from Betaproteobacteria bacterium HGW-Betaproteobacteria-20, assembly GCA_002842195.1. Classification (GTDB taxonomy): domain Bacteria; phylum Pseudomonadota; class Gammaproteobacteria; order Burkholderiales; family Methylophilaceae; genus Methylotenera. The sequence continues at coordinate 1,530 of PHCL01000061.1, forward strand.
CGTTTGCTATTTCTGTTCTAATGATTGGTTTAAACCAGTTTTTAATTGAAACCGGCTTTATCCTGGGTAAGCGAAACTCATTGACGCTATTATTTGTCTTTTTATATCAATAATCGCTTAATAATAATACACTTATGCGATTAGTATAATGCATATCAGTAAAGATTATAATGTGACCAGCCATCAAAAAAGACCGAACAACAAAATTTAACACGCATAAACTATCACCATGCGAAAAAACAACCACTTACCCAACTTTCAAAACTTAGGCGTTATCTTACGCATCTTGCTCATTACTAACGCTTTACTTATGTTGGCGGCCATGGTGTTAAGCACAAACATTACAGAATTTGCAGCACTTGTGACAGGCACTTCTGCAAGTGCTCAACCCACCTTGCTACTCGCTTTAATATTACTTTATGCCGGTCAGCCTTTACTCAATAAAATGCGCTACTGGCAAGGCGTTCTGGCAATTTTTGTCATCGTTGCAATTGCCGGTGGCAGTGTGTATTGGCTGTTTACACAACTGTTAATATTTGAAAATATGCAGTCGCTTTCACGCACGCTTTTTTTCGCTTTTATCCTGACGGCAATGCTCTTATATTATTTTAACTTACACCAGCGCGCCTATTCGCCCGCAGTTGATGAGGCCAGGCTACAAGCCTTGCAAGCGCGTATTCGGCCACATTTTTTGTTTAACTGCATCAATGCGGTGTTATCGCTCATTCGCAGCCAACCCAAACAAGCTGAAACTGCCCTGGAAGATATGGCAGACTTATTTCGCGTACTCATGGCAGATAACCGCAACCTGGTGCCACTCGCGCAAGAAATCGCTTTATGCCGCCAATATTTGGCGCTGGAAAAATTGCGACTGGGGGATCGCCTGATTATCGAATGGAAAATTGATGACATGCCGCCAGATGCACTGGTACCGCCCTTGCTTTTACAGCCGCTGATAGAAAATGCGGTGTATCACGGCATTGAACCGCTCGCGACTGGTGGTAAGATTACCATTCAAATCTACACTAGGCGTCATGAGGTGCACTTGGTACTAAGCAACCCGTATAACCCAACAAATACACGCCTTATAGGCAACAAAATGGCGCTTAAAAACATTAAAGAGCGGTTAACCCTGCACTTTGATCTCGAAGCCTCGTTAAAAAGTACGCAGACTAATGGCGAGTATCAGGTACATATTATCTTGCCGCATACCAGCAAATGACTGCGCCTTCCAAAAGACAGATTTTCTTAAATGACAAGATTTTAAAATGAATAGCGCTATAAAACTAATCATTGCCGACGACGAAGCCCCAGCGCGCAATCGTCTGTGTGAACTGTTAGGCGATATGGATGATGTTAATATTGTGGCACAAGCCAAAAATGGCCAGGAAGCGCTCAGGCTGGCCAATCAGCATCAGCCGGATATTATGCTGCTAGACATTCGCATGCCAGGTATGGATGGCGTTGAAGCAGCGCAACATTTACAAAAAATGGCCAAGCCGCCGGCGGTTATTTTTACCACCGCTTATGATAGCTACGCCTTGCAAGCTTTTGATCTCAATGCGGTAGATTATTTATTAAAGCCAATCCGCTTTGAGCGTCTGCAAACCGCCATATACAAAGCGCGCGCTTTATTGCCCGGCCAACTTACAGCACTTGCTCCGCTCAGCCCGCGCAGGTCTCATATCAGCATTACCGAGCGTGGACGCATTTTACTCATCCCTGTTGCTGAGGTAATTTATTTACGTGCCGAGCTTAAATATATTACCGTGCGCACTGCTGAAAAAGAATACCTTTTAGAAGAGTCTTTAAATCATTTGGCACAAGAATTCGGCGATATTTTCATACGATTACATCGCAATTGCCTGGTCGCTAAAGCTTATATTTCAGGTTTTGAGAAACGCGGTGCAGAAAATGGCGAAAAACACTGGGCAGCCTTACTAAAGGGCGTGCCTGAAGTCATTGACATCAGTCGGCGTCAACAATATTTAGTCAAACTCAGTAGTTAAGGCTCATTCCCAATATTTCAGACCATCACTTTAAGTTTTATCAATTATTCTTTATCTAAATCTTCAATCATCCTGGCTGCCCATTCCTTGCCGCCCAGGCCAAATGCAATCGCCAGCGCCAGAAAAATTGCACCGAACACAATCACAAATAATGAATTTAAAAGCTGGGTACCTATGCCCAATTGCTCCAATGCCACAAATATCGCTAATATCTGTATGCCGTACTCAGCGGAAGTGCTCACTGCTAACGCGCGTGAGAATTTAATGCTGTGCAACCAGGCGAATACCAGACGGTTAATAAATCTTGCCAGTAAAGTACCAAAAATCACCACCACAATCGCCACAATAATGTGTGGCAGGTAACGAGCTAATTGCTGCAATAAAACCGCCACTTCGTTCAGGCCCAGCGCATTTGCGCCTGTGATAATAAATAATATAATCACCAGCCAATACACTATTTGGCTAATAATGCCGCTAGAGCTTAAGTTAACATTGCCATGACTCATAAACTCTTCAAGTCCGGATTTCTGGGCAAATTTATCAAAACTCATCAAGCCAAGCGCCCGCTTAACAATAGACCTGACCAGCCTGGCAACGACCCAGCCAAAAATAAGGATCACGATGACTGCAAGTAATCTTGGCGCAAAACTGACAACCTGCATCCAAAAATGAGTCAGCGACTCCATAAAAATGTCTAATTGATTTTGCATAAAAATCTCCTAAATATAGCGTTAAAACATATGGTTAATGAAAATTATTGACCGGCAGGTACCGAAATTTGTCCTATAGTAAAACATATCTCTAATCTTAGGAACCTTTAAATTCTGCACCAAGGCCGTGCGTTTGCATTAAAATCAAACGATAACTTCCTCTGAAACCCTGTAATCCCTGCTTACAAACTTGCCCTGTGATAAAATTAACGCCATGAAAAATAAGACATTAAACGCTACGCCAGAAAAACTGGTCATCGCCTCACGCGAGAGCCCACTGGCAATGTGGCAGGCGCTACATATTCAAAGCCGGTTACAGACACTTTACCCTGATACCAGCGTCGAAATTTTGGGCATGACCACCACAGGTGACCAGATTTTAGATACGCCACTAGCCAAGGTTGGCGGTAAAGGTTTGTTTGTAAAAGAATTAGAAACCGCCCTGGAAGATGGTCGCGCAGATTTAGCGGTGCATAGCATGAAAGATGTGCCGATGAACTTGCCTGATGGTTTTATGATGGCTGCCACGGGTGAACGCGAAGACCCGCGCGATGCTTTTGTTTCAAACGACTTTGCCTCTTTAGAAGATTTGCCGGCAGGCAGCATTGTTGGCACTTCTAGCCTGCGCCGTCAAAGCCAGCTGCAAGCACGTTTACCGCATTTAAAAATTGAATCGCTGCGCGGTAATTTGCAAACGCGTTTGCGTAAACTGGATGAAGGGCAATATGCCGCCATTATTCTGGCTGCCGCAGGTTTAATCAGACTGGGGCTTAATGCGCGCATTCGCAGCGTTATTTCACCGGCACAAAGCATTCCTGCGGTAGGCCAAGGCGCGCTGGGCATCGAAATCTGTGCCAATCGGCCTGATTTATTAACCGTTCTTGCGCCGTTGAACCACCTTGATACGCAAGTATGTGTAGAAGCCGAACGGGCCATGAGCCGTGCCCTGGCCGGCAGCTGCACCGTGCCTTTAGGCGCCTACGCCACCTGTGACGGCGATAACATCAGCATCACTGGTTTTGTGGCAAGCGTGGATGGCAAACAAATGTTAATTGAAACCGCTAGTGGTAACAGAAACAATGCGGATGCCTTGGGTAAACAGCTGGCAAGACAACTGCTGGAAAAAGGCGCAAACGAAATTCTTTCTGCATTAGATGGCCATAAATAGCCAATATTAAGATACTTATTTACCTATGGCTGACGGCTTACTTAAGGGGTTGAATATAGCGGTCACGCGGCCTGCAGACCAGGCCGCAAGCCTTTGCGAGGCCATACACCATCATGGTGGAAATGCTATTTTGTTCCCGCTGCTTGCCATCGCGCCTTTACAAGATTATCGTGAGTTTGAACGCGCAATTGCAGCACTGGAACAAGCTGACTGGGCGATATTTATCAGCACCAACGCGGTGGATAATGCGATGTCGCGCGTGATTAAAAAATACGGCCACGTGCCTGAAAACCTGAAGTTTGCCGCCATTGGCCACCAGACGGCCAAAGAACTGGGGCTTTATGGCGTGCATCATGTGCTCACACCGCACACCCGTTTTGACAGCGAAACACTGCTGGCTTTGGCTGAAATGCAGGATGTTGCAAATAAAACCGTGGTTATTTTTCGTGGCGTGGGTGGGCGTGATGTGCTGGCCGACACGCTCAAGGCACGCGGTGCCAATGTCATTTTTGCCGAATGTTATCACCGCGTTAATCCACAAACTGATACGCAACTACTTGATAATTTATGGCGACAAAACCGACTGGACGCGATCATCGTTACCAGTAGCGAGGCCATGCGAAATTTGCTGGGCTTGTCAAAGCTACCGAACCAGTCAAATTTACAAAACCAGCCAAATTTGTCAGCTAAGGCCGGGCAATCTGAATGGCTGCAAAACGTCATTCTTTGCGTGAATCACGCTAGAATCGCTGAATTACCGTTACAATTGGGCTTAAAAGTTGTAGTGACGGACGCGCCCGGTGAGGATGCAATGATTAAGTGTTTAATACAATTGGCGAATCAGCATGGCTGAAGACAAAATTCCTCAAATTTCTGACAGGCGTAAGCCCTCACTGCGGTCTAATGCCGCGTTGATACTGGTAGTGATAGCATTGCTGATGCTTGCCTGGCAATGGCTAAACACACAGCAAAAGTTCAATGAAATTGAAAAGTCACTCAGCCAAAAACTTAAAACCTACCAGGCACTCAACCAGCAAAGCTTAGCACTTGCAAAACAAGCGGAAGAACGTAGCACGCAAGCCGATGCACGCACGGTAATGTTGCAGCAAAAAGTAGAAGAATCACGCGACCAGCAAGATGTGCTGCAAACCCTGTACGACCAACTGGCAGAAAACCGTGAGGCTACCGCGCTGGCCGAGGTAGAGCAACTTTTAACGATTGCTAACCAGCAATTACAGCTTGTCGGTAATGTCAAATCCGCCTTGCTCGCATTACAGGCCGCTGACAAACGTCTGGAACCGCTCAAATTACCACGCGCAATACAACTGCGGGAAACACTGGCACTTGAAATAAAAAACCTGCGTACATTACCGCAGGTTGACGTAATGAGCATGAGTGCCCAACTGGAAAATTTAGCTGTTTTAACTGCCGATCTGCCGCTCATCAGCGAGCGCCAGCCTACGCTTAATACGACTGCGGCCCAACAAAATAGCGCCGAAACCACTCACCTTAACGCCTGGCAAAAAGCTGCCCTGCCGTTTTGGGAAGATATTAAAAACTTGGTAACGGTGGAGCGTATCGATAAGCCAGAACCGCCACTACTTGCCGCCGACCACGCTTTTTATCTGCGTGAAAACTTAAAGCTAAGGCTGCTCACGGCTCGCATTGCCTTGCTACAGCACGATGATGCAAGCTACAAGGCAGATTTAAATACCGTGAAAATCTGGCTTAATCAATATTACGATGCCAAACATCCCAATGCCATTGAGGCATTTAAACTGCTCAAAAAGCTGACTGGCAATAACATCAGCATTGAATTGCCGCAACTCACCGAGAGCATTGCAGCGGTCAGTCGCTATAAGCAGAGTCTTGAAAGCAGTGACTAGGCTATTTATCATGATTAAACGCAAGCTCTTCTGGTGGATGCTTATGTTCTTGTTGCTGGTGGGCATCGTGTGGCTCGCGAGCAATAATGAAGGCTATCTGCTCATTGTACGCCCGCCTTACCGGCTACAATTTTCA
>PHCL01000455.1 GCA_002842195.1 Betaproteobacteria bacterium HGW-Betaproteobacteria-20
TTCCGCTAGAATAGTACTTTTACCAGACTCACCTTACAAAAAACCACATGCTCACCTTACTTGCCAAAGCGCTTGCCTACTTATCCTTGCCGATGATTCATCGTTTAGGCACGGCGCTGGGCTGGCTGTTGCATGTTTGCACGCCTGTATCCGCACGTATCCAGCGAGAAAACCTCAAACAAAGCGGCTTGTGTGCCAGCGAGAAAGCGTTGCAACGGGTGATTCAGGCCAATATTGCAGAAACGGGGAAGTCTGCTTTAGAAACGCTGGCAATTTGGCAATGGTCGCAAGAAAAAGTTTTGCCACTGGTAAAAACCTGTCACAACTGGTACTTGGTAAAAGACGCTTTAGCGCGCGGCAAAGGGCTGATTTTTCTCACGCCACACTTGGGCTGTTTTGAAATCACCTCGATTTATTACGCCGCCCGTCACCCCATCACGGTATTGTTTCGTCCACCAAAAAAATCCTGGCTTGCGCCATTGATAGATACGGGACGCAGCAAGGGCAAAGTCAAACTCGCCCCCGCCAACGTGCAAGGCGTGCGTGCGCTGATGCAAGCACTAAAAAAAGGGGAAGCAATCGGCATTTTGCCCGACCAGATCCCCAATGAAGGCGATGGCGAATGGGCTGATTTTTTTGGTAAACCGGCCTACACCATGACGCTTGCCGGGAAATTAGCAGAAAAAACTGGCGCAACTGTGCTCATGGCTTTTGGCGAGCGACTGGCAAACGGTCAAGGCTATGAAATTCACCTCTCGGCTGTAGAAACTATTGCCACACCAACCTTGCTGAACAAAGCCGTCACCGAGTGCATTGCGCAAAAACCGGAACAATATTTGTGGCAATATAACCGCTATAAAATTAGACGCGGAAGCCAGAAAAAACAAATCGAATTGTCTTAAATGTAGTGTTAATCTACAGCTTTAAACTACGAGAGAAAAACACTGCTCTGTGAGCCTTGTAAATAAAGGCTTACAGAGCAGCGCTAGGGAAGGTGCCTGAATTTTTTA
>PHCL01000456.1 GCA_002842195.1 Betaproteobacteria bacterium HGW-Betaproteobacteria-20
ATTGGAATAAATACCTTCCAGCCCAGACGCATAATTTGGTCATACCGATAACGTGGAAAAGTTGCCCTAAACCATAAAAAGAAGAACAATAAAAATGCAACTTTAGCAAGTAGCCACAAGATGCTATCAGGGATAAATGGCACTGGTGACAACCAACCCCCTAGAAACATCAGCGCTGCAAGCATGGAAACCAAAATCATATTGGCGTATTCAGCCAGGAAAAACACCGCGAACGCCATGCCTGAATATTCCACATGGAAACCCGCGACAATTTCAGACTCACCCTCTGCAACATCAAATGGTGCGCGATTGGTTTCAGCCACAGCACTTATAAAGTAAACAATAAATAACGGGAATAGTGGCAAGAAATACCAGTGCCAAAAGCCACCCTGCTGCCCAATCACAATTTTTCCCAAGTTAAGCGAATTAGCACTCATTAATACGCCGACTAAAGCAAAGCCCATTGCGATTTCGTATGACACAATTTGTGCTGCCGAGCGCAACGCTCCTAGAAATGCATATTTCGAGTTGGATGCCCAACCTGCAATAATCACACCATAAACAGCTACCGAGGTCATGGCCAATATGTAAAGTAAACCTGCATTTACATCTGCAAGCACTAAAGTTGCATCAAATGGAATCACTGCCCAAGCGGCAAAAGCAGGTGCGATGACCAGTACTGGACCCAATAAAAACAAACCTTTATTTGACGCCGTTGGTAAGATGATTTCTTTAAACAGTAACTTTATACCATCGGCAATTGGTTGCAATAAACCAAAATAGCCGACGCGATTTGGACCAATACGTACTTGCATATAGCCAATTACTTTACGTTCTGCAAGCGTGAGATAGGCCACTGCTCCCATTAAAGGTGCCACAATTGCGATAATTTTAATGAGTGTCCAGACAGTAAGTTCCACCGCTGGCCAGTAACTACCAAATAAGTTAGATAACCATTCCATCATGCACGTGCTTCCAAGATAGCCGTTTCATAACCTAGAAGCGGTT
>PHCL01000062.1 GCA_002842195.1 Betaproteobacteria bacterium HGW-Betaproteobacteria-20
GACCATATCGTTGGGGCGCACAATCACTTTATGAGCAATGTCCATTAATGGATTATTGTCTAGCGGACTTACTATTGAGAGTTCCGCACCATTCGCGACGGCCTTACGAAATCTCTGCGCAAGCAGCGGATGCTCATTACGTAAATTAGATCCGATTAACAAAATACGGTCCAGCTCTTCAATTTCTTGAATATTACAGCCCATCCAAGGTGTACCAACACGCCTGCCATCTAACCTGAAATCCGTCTGACGCAAGCGGTAATCTACATTGCCACAACCTAAGCCACTGGCAAGTTTTTTAACTAAATAACCCTCTTCCATAGTGCTGTTAGGAGAAACCAGTACACCTAATGCATCGCTGCCATACTGATTGGTTATATCTTTAATTTGTCCTGCGGCGAATTCCAGCGCAGTTTTCCAATCCGTTTCCTGCCATTCGCCGTTATGTTTAATCATTGGCACTTTTAGGCGATCCGGGCTATTCAGACCTTCGTATGAAAAACGATCGCGATCAGACAACCAGCACTCATTGATACTTTCTTTTTCGCGCGGCAATACACGCATAACTTTATTATCTTTAACATGCACTTCAATGTGCGAGCCCAAACCATCATGTGGCGCAATGCTTGGGCGACGTGTAAGTTCCCAACTGCGAGCAGAATAACGGTAAGGTTTGCTGGTAAGCGCACCCACTGGACATAAGTCTATGATATTGCCACTTAACTCCGAGTTGACTGACTTATCTACATACGCGGTAATTTCAGCATGCTCGCCACGGCCCACCATACCAAGCTCCATCATGCCACCAACTTCTTTTAAGAAGCGCACGCAGCGTGTGCATTGAATGCAACGTGTCATATCGGTGCTGACTAATGGACCAATATTTTTATTAAACACCACACGTTTTTCTTCTGTATAGCGTGAACCGCTGGCACCATAAGCCACAGCGACATCTTGCAAGTCGCATTCGCCACCCTGGTCACAAATTGGGCAATCTAAAGGGTGATTAATTAGCAAAAATTCCATTACACTTTTCTGCGCCTCAATGGCAGCTTTAGAGCGTGTGAAAATTTTCATACCCTCAGCCACTGGTGTAGCACACGCTGGTAAGGGTTTATTAAAGTTTTCTACTTGCACCAAACACATACGACAGTTAGCGGCAACTGATAATTTTTTGTGATAGCAAAAACGTGGAATTTCAATGCCAACTTTATCAGCCGCATCAATAATAGTGCTGCCATGTTCTACTTCTAGCGCTTTGCCGTCTATTTCAATTTGCAACATCGTGTGTGCCTTCTACCATGCTTTTGCCATGCTGAATATAATACTCAAATTCAGGTCTAAAATGCTTAATGAAACTTAACACTGGTGTTGCGGCAGCCTCGCCTAACGCGCAAATGGTGCGACCGGAAATGTTATTACTAACATCGGTCAACAAATCCAAATCTTCCATTTTCCCCTGGCCATTAACAATGCGTGTAATCACTCGATATACCCAGCCTGTGCCTTCACGGCAAGGCGTACATTGTCCGCAGCTTTCTTCGTAAAAAAAGTAGCTTAAACGTTGCAAGGTTTTTACCATGCAGGTGGTTTCATCCATCACTATCATAGAGCCTGCACCTAAACTGGAGCGCGCCTTACTCAGGCTGTCATAGTCCATATTAGCTAATGAAATTGAGTCGGCAGGCAAAACTGGCGTGGATGGGCCACCTGGGATTACGGCTTTTAATTTCCGCCCTTTCCAGACGCCACCTGCCATAGCTAACAACTCGGTAAATGGAGTCCCCATTTTTACTTCATAATTACCCGGTTTTTCCACATGACCAGAAACCGAAAATAGCTTTGTTCCACCGGAATTCGGCACACCAAGCGCGGCAAATGCTTCTCCGCCATACTGCATAATCCATGGAATACTTGCGTAACTTTCAGTGTTATTCACATTAGTTGGCTTGCCAAATACGCCATAACTGGCTGGAAATGGTGGTTTGAAACGCGGCTGTCCTTTTTTACCCTCTATAGACTCGATCAATGCTGTTTCTTCACCACAAATATAGGCGCCGTAACCATGCACAGCATATAAATCAAAACTGAAATTACTGCCTAAAATATTTTCGCCTAAGTAGCCAGCGGCTTGGGCTTCATGCAATGCTGCTTCGAATATTTCGTAATCCTGCCAAATTTCACCGTGTATGTAGTTATACCCAACTCGCGCACCCAAGGTGTAAGCAGCAATCGCCATACCTTCTATGAGCTGGTGAGGATTATAACGAATAATATCACGGTCTTTAAATGTTCCAGGCTCACCTTCATCAGTGTTACATACCAAATATTTTACACCGTCAAAATAACGCGGCATGAAGCTCCACTTGAGGCCCGTTGGGAAACCTGCACCGCCACGACCACGTAAGCCGGAAGTTTTTACTTGCGTAATAATGTCAGTAGCCTTGGTTTTTTCGGTCACAATGCGCTTCAGCGCTGAGTAGCCACCCAACTTGATATAAGTTTCTAACGAAGCTGGATTTTCTTCTGTAAGCGTACGCAAACAAAGCAAAGTTTGCCCCGTTAAATTTGTCATAACCGGAACGTTAGTAGTTGATTTTGCTTTTTTGGTCGCCATTACTTTAACTCATCCAAAATCGCATCCACTTTTTCAGTGGTTAAAAATTCGTGCATAGTGTGATTGTTCACAATCATTAACGGTGCACCGCCACATGCGCCCATACATTCACCCTCTTTAAGACAAAACTTGCCATCCGCAGTAATTTCATTAAAACCCACGCCCAGCTTGGTTTTAAGGTGATTCACAATTTCATCGCTATCACGCAGCATGCAAGAAATATTGGTGCAAATTGATATTTTGTATTTTCCGGCCGGCGCTAAATCGTACATATTGTAAAAACTCGCCACTTCCATCGCGGCAATTTCCGGCATCCCTAAATATTTCGCAACGTCGCTAATACATTCTTGTGAAAGCCAGCCATGCTCAGTTTGCACGATGCGCAATGCACTCATCACCGCTGCCTGGCGCTGGTCTGCTGGATATTTAGTAAGCTCGTAATCAATTTTTTTTGTGGTTTCGTTACTTAACATATATTTTCTTAAAATCTATTTGCCACAGAAACACAGAGAAAGTCAAAAACACCATAACAAGAGTTAAGGTTTTCTCCTTGCCTCTGCGTCTCTGTGGTGAAGCTTCTTAAACAGAAATTCATCGGTCTATCTCACCAAAAACAATATCTTGCGTACCTATAATGGCGACCAAATCAGCTATCATGTGTCCACGTGTCATCTCATCCAAAGCTGCCAAATGCGGGAAACCTGGCGCACGAATTTTTAAACGGTATGGCTTATTCGCACCATCGGAAACCATATAAATACCAAACTCGCCTTTTGGATGCTCAACCGCAACATAAGCCTCGCCGGCTGGCACATGAAAGCCTTCAGTAAACAACTTGAAGTGGTGAATCATGTCTTCCATATTGGTTTTCATGCCTTCGCGATCTGGCGGCGCTACTTTATTATCGCTGGTAATCACGGGGCCTGGATTTTTGCGTAACCAATCCACGCATTGCTTGATAATGCGATTTGACTGCCTGAATTCTTCCATGCGCACTAAATAACGGTCATAACAATCGCCATTCACGCCCACTGGAATATCAAAATCTAAATCCGCATAAACTTCATAAGGCTGTGTTTTACGTAAATCCCAAACAACCCCAGAGCCGCGCAACATTGGACCTGTCATACCTAATGCCAGTGCGCGCTCCGGTGTTACGACACCCACACCTACTGTGCGCTGCTTCCAAATTCGATTATCTGTGAGCAGCGTTTCGTATTCATCCACATATTTTGGAAAGCGGTTGGTGAAGTCATCTATAAAATCCAGCAATGAACCCTGGCGATTTTCATTTTGTGTTTTTACCGTTTTAGCATTGCGTAAAGGTGAAACAGCGTACTGCGGCATGTGGTTTGGCAAATCACGATACACGCCACCTGGACGATAATATGCGGCGTGCATACGTGCACCTGATACGGCTTCGTAGCAATCAAACAAATCTTCACGCTCGCGGAAAGCGTACAAGAATACCGTCATAGCACCTACGTCCAGCGCATGCGCACCCAGCCATAGCAAATGATTCAATACACGGGTGATTTCATCAAACATCACGCGAATATATTGCGCGCGTACAGGCACATCAATGCCCATCATTTTTTCAATCGCCATGACATACGCATGTTCGTTAGACATCATGGACACGTAATCTAAACGGTCCATATACGGGATAGATTGCAGATAAGTGCGGTTTTCTGCCAACTTTTCTGTACCACGATGTAGCAAGCCAATATGCGGATCAGCACGTTGAATAACTTCACCATCCAACTCTAGCACCAAGCGCAAAACACCGTGCGCTGCAGGATGTTGTGGACCAAAATTCATGGTGTAATTTCTAATTTCAGCCATGATGCGTTCCCTCACTACGTATAATTCTGGGCACGTTATTACGCTCTTCAATCGAAACTGGCTGATAAATGACGCGTTGCTGCTCAGGATCGTAACGCATTTCAACCGTACCTATCATGGGGAAGTCTTTACGGAAGGGGTGTCCTACGAAACCATAATCTGTGAGTAAACGACGTAAATCCGGGTGATTTTCAAACATAATTCCGTACAAATCAAATGCTTCGCGCTCAAACCAATTAGCTACTGGCCATATATCAACCAAGGTTGGCAACACAGGAAATTCTTCATCTTGCGCAAACACTCGTAAACGTAAGCGGTGATTTAATGTGACAGATAGAAAATGACAAACAACTGCATATCGCGCCCCCTTATAGAGGTCATCACCGCTGCCATCTTCACCATATGCCTGATAATCTACCCCGCATAAATCAATCAACTGCTCAAATTGCAGGCCAACATCATCACGTAGCAACCGGCACACAGACAAATATTCCGCCACCGAACATTCAAGGGTAATTTCACCCAACGCCACGGTTTGCTTGCTAATTTTTGCACCAAGTACCGCTTGCAAATTTGCTGATAACTGCTCTAATTTAGTTGCCATATCGTTAGCGCGCTATTGTATTGGTACGTTTAATTTTATTTTGCAGCTGAATAATGCCATATAACAGCGCCTCTGCCGTAGGCGGACAGCCTGGCACGTAGACATCCACCGGCACTATGCGGTCACATCCACGCACTACCGCATAAGAGTAATGATAATAACCGCCGCCATTAGCGCAACTACCCATCGAAATCACCCAGCGCGGTTCGGCCATTTGGTCGTACACTTTGCGCAAAGCTGGTGCCATTTTGTTTACCAGCGTCCCAGCCACTATCATCACATCTGATTGACGAGGACTTGGGCGAAACACAATGCCAAATCGGTCTAAGTCATAACGCGCCGCACCTGCATGCATCATCTCGACTGCACAGCAAGCCAAGCCAAACGTCATCGGCCACATCGAACCGGTCCGTGTGTAGTTAATGACAGTATCGAGCGTCGTGGTAACAAAACCTTTTTCTAAAATACCTTCAATACTCATAGACTTAGTCCCACTCCAAAGCGCCCTTCATCCACTCGTAGATGAAGCCAATGACGAGAACACCTAAAAATATCATCATAGCGATATAGCCAAATAGGCCAATTTCTTTAAGCACTACCGCCCAAGGGAATAAAAAAGCGATTTCCAAGTCAAATAGAATGAATAAAATAGCCACGAGGTAATAACGCACGTCAAACCTCATACGCGCATCTTCAAATGCCTCAAAACCACACTCATAGGGAGAATTTTTAGCTGAATCCGGCTTATGCGGAGCAACCAGTTTGCCTAATATAATAGGACCTACGCCGACAGCCAGGCCAACGAGAATAAATAACAATATTGGAAAGTAATTTTCTAGCACTGGCTAGCCCCAAACTGAATTTCTATAAACAATGCTAATAATTAAATTTTAATTATTAGCATTTATGTATTAGTTGTACATAATTTATATTACGTAGCCATGACAAGCAGGGCTAAACAACCATCACTTACTAACCCGTAATTATAACCCAATACCTATAGCGCTTGCTATGAACTTGCGACTAAATTGCTGTTGAATTTGCCTCTGCAGGCTTGACATTACTACAACAGGAGTTTATGTGGGGATCCGGCTATCTGACCATAACTCACTTTTTCGGATCATGAGCCAGCCAAACACCAGATAAGCCACCATAGCCATAGCCAAACCTGAGGGTGCGTACCAAACTAATGGCACAACCAAACCGGCTGAAACAGTTGATAACAGCATCTGTATAAATGCTTGACCTGATGCCGCTGTACCGCGGATTTTGGGGTGACGATTTAAGGCGGCAATGGCTAGCACCGGCATTGCTAATGCCATGCCGATATTAAATAAAGCAATCGGCAAGATGTTATATAGGGGCTTGGCAGGTAAATAATAACAAATTGCCACATTCAGTAGCGCTATTGCACCCATCCAAATATAGGCTGCTTTAACAACACTTTTAGCGGCGTATCTTCCTGCAGCAAGACGTGCAAGGTATGAACCGAACACCATGCCAACCACGGTAGGAATGAATAAATAACCATACTGCTGCGGCGTTAAACCCAGTAACCTGCCTAAAAATACAGGGCTTGCCAGTACGTACACGAAAAATGCCGAGAAATTAGCGCCGCTAGCAAAGCATAATTTTGCAAATTCTGCATCACGGAAAATAATTTTGTAGCTGGCAAGTACATTTTTTGCTGAAAGTTTAAGGCGATTTTCCGGTGGCATGGTTTCAGGCAGAAACCTGACCGCAGCCCATAAACTGATTGCCGCATATATCGCCAAAAAGATAAAAATACTCTGCCAGTGAAAGCCTAATAAAAAGCCGCCGATGATAGGCGCAACGGCAGGCGCAATGCCAAATAGCATTTGTATGGTTGCCATGACACGTTGAGCCGCTGCGCCTTCAAATAAATCACGCACCATGGCGCGAGCAACAGTGTTTCCCGCCCCACCAGATGCACCCTGTAACGCCCTAAAAAACCATAGCGTTTCAACATTAGGCGCGAACGCACAGCCAATACTCGCCAGCACAAAGATGCTCAAACCCCATTTAATGGTGGCAATACGGCCAATTGCATCTGAAATTGCGCCATGCCATAGCGTCATCAACGCATAAGGTAATAGATATACGGCAAGGCTCTGCTGAATGTGTAAATCTGATGCGCCTAAATCCGCGCCCATCGCATGGAACGCAGGTAGATAGGTATCTATCGCAAACGGAGCAAGTGCAGCCAGGCTTGCAAGCACATAAACTAAAATATTAGAGTGAGTTTTCATTAGTAAAAATCAATAAAAAGGCGCATTAATTAATGCGCCTTT
>PHCL01000063.1 GCA_002842195.1 Betaproteobacteria bacterium HGW-Betaproteobacteria-20
TATGTTACAGAACGTGGATACCGGCGATATTCCGCCCACTGCTTCCGTACTTCCGGAACGCTCTGTGTTACGGGCAGATGTTGTTCAGGAACCTCTCAGTCCTGAGACTGTATTGCAAAATGCTCCTCACCAAAAAGAACAACAATTCAAAGTGCCGATCGTGATGGAGAATGGACAATGAGCAACCTCAGCGATCTTTCCGTCCGCCAGACACTGAATTTATTACAAAATGGCGATATATCCAGCCTGGAGTTGACACAATCCTACCTGGATCGCATCCAGGCACTTGAACCAAAGATCAAAGCATTTATCACACTCACGCTATCACCAGTATGAATATCTCGGGCTAAATCGTGCTGAAAAAAGCCTTTTTTACGTAATTTTTCAACATCAAGCGTTTGCGGTTTGGCATCAAAATTGGCGATGACCAGAACACGTGAAAAATTATTGATATTATCGAATCTTGAGAAAACAAATAAATGCGGGTTCTCAACATCCAATAATTCACGATTATTGTGGTCGGCAAATGCGCTTATTTCTTTACGCACTGCAATCAGTTTTTTAATGGCAGTAAAAAGTTTATTTTCAATGGTGCCTACCTGGTTTCTGCGTTCCGCCTTATTCCAGTTCATTTGCGGCCTATGCACCCAGCGGCTATCGTTTTGCTTAAATTCGTCTTCCAGATACGATGTGTCATTGAGTGTGCCGATGGCATCACCGTAATACAGCAGTGGAATACCACCAAAAGCCAGAATCAAACTGTGCATCAAGATAATAGTGTTGGTGGCATTCTGAATCGCCTCATGACTGCCGCTTTCAAGCGCAGCTTGCAGGCCAGCCAATGAGGCAAGTGAGCCGGCAATTCTGGCATCGCCGGTTTTTTTGTTAATGCCAAACGCAACACCGCGGGCATCGGAGGCTACATGGCGACCGGTAAAGTAATCAACCAGAAAATGACGGTGCGCTTTTGGGTCGTAACCTGCAAGCCGGATATCGTTGTCATCAAAGCCCAAACCAATATCATCATGACAGCGAATGTAGTTTAACCAGGTCGCACGTTCCAGTTTATCTGGAATACTCCTGATACCGAGACTCAACAGCGTCGCATTTTTAGTGGCGACTGCATCCCAAAGCAAAGCCATAAAAGTCGCATTGTAGGCAATTTCGCACTCTTTCGCGTTGATTGCATCCTCACCGAAATATTTAATCACTTCAACAGGCGCAACAATCGCCTCGGCAATGAACAGCACGCCTGGTGCTGTGGCCTGACAACAATCTTTCATCATCTGTAGAATAAGATGCGCTTCACGCTCATTCTGACAGGAACTGCCAATTTTTTTCCAGAGAAAAGCCACAGCATCGAGACGAATAATGTCCGCACCGCGATTCGCCCAGAACAGAATGATGTCGATCATTTCAATCAGTACCGCAGGATTCTTGTAATTTAAATCCCACTGAAAATCATTAAATACCGTCATGACCCATTTGCCCATGGCCTCATCCCAGGTAAAGTTACCGGGAGCCGTTTCAGGAAATACCTCGGGCATCGACTCTTCGTACATATCAGGTTGTCCACGGTCGTCAAAGATGTGGTAATAATCCTGATAGGTTTTTTCTCCATTGCGCGCTTTTACAGCCCATTCATGCTCGTTAGAA
Source organism: Betaproteobacteria bacterium HGW-Betaproteobacteria-20 (assembly GCA_002842195.1). GTDB lineage: Bacteria > Pseudomonadota > Gammaproteobacteria > Burkholderiales > Methylophilaceae > Methylotenera. The sequence continues at coordinate 1,657 of PHCL01000063.1, forward strand.
GTATGGTTAACCACCACGTCCAGCGCCAGCAGCATTTCGCGCTTTTTCATGTTTTTAACAAGATCATCAAGGTCGTCCAAGGTGCCGACTTCAGGGTTTATTTTTCTGAAATCGCGTACCGCATAACCACCGTCACTTTTGCCTTTTGGGCAATCCAGAATAGGCATGACGTGTAACATATTGATGCCCAAATCCTGTAGAAAATGCAGTTTTTTTTGCAAACCGTTTAAATTGCCGGCGAACTCTTTACAGTAAAGTGCGTAACCTACCCATTTTTGACTCAGAAACCAGTTGTGGTCTTTCTCGCGGGCTAGATCGAGTTTTCTTAATTGCTGAGGTCGTGCAATATAAGAACGTGTCAGCATTTTAACAAGCTGGTGTACCTGTTCATTAAAGTCCGCACGATGGCCATACAACTGATGGAATACCGAGTAAATAGCGTAAAAATTCGCCCCCAGCCGTATGTAAAAATGCTGTAAGTTTTTTTCTTTAATTTCATGCTCTAACTTAATTAGGACGTCATTAAGCAGGGAATGTGAAACCTGTTCATACATGCGATATATCCTCTTTCTTACTGACTTTAAGCGCCTCTGCAACACTAAATCCATAGTGTTTCAGGCCTTCCACTATGCCTGCAGCAAAATGCTTATGGGCAAAATAAATTTGCTCTTGCCCCTTAAGATGCAAAAGTTCCGGGCTATGGTTTCCCACCACAATGGCGAGTGTATCACCCACCAGCATTTCAGCATCATTACCTGAATCACCAGCCACAATAAAGCTTTTTAATGGCAAGCCCCATTTGTATGCCAGGTAGCGGATTGCGTGCCCCTTCGAAGCGCGAACTGGCAACACATCAAGAAATTCTTCGTGCGAATAAATCAGCTGTGCGTATAACTTTTGCTCATGCAAATAGTCATAAAGCTCGTTGAGCGGCGGAATTTGATCCGGCGTTGCAATATAACTCAACTTGAATTCGCGCTGATTTTCTTTAGCCTGCAGGGTGAGCCCGGGAAACTTGGCTAACGCCTCGGCCAAGGCATCTCTTCTCCACAAATAGCGGATATGTGCAGCCCAGCCAACATCAGGCACAAGCTTTTTGCCGTAATGTATTTCTGTACCCACTGAAGTAACCAGTACATCGGGAATTGGCACCTGATGTTTTTTCAGTATTGCAACAGCACTTTTGATGGGTCTGCCGGTTGCAATGCCAAATGCCAGCTTTGTTTTATGCTCACTCACCCATTTGGTTAAACTTTTAAGCGCAAGCTTGTCACCAACCAGCGTATTGTCAATGTCGCTGACCAGTGCAATTTTAACCAGAGGCATGTAGGATTTTTCATCATTCTGGATAATGGCATGTTGCCGGCGCAGGCGTTTTTTATCCCGACGCAGCAGTCTGCGTGCTTCTTTCATGTATTTTTCAACATGTGAAGCCCAGCTGTAATTTCGCCATACCCCAACCAAGCCGTTATTGGCACGTTGCCGCCACTTTTTCTTATCTTCCAATATCTCCAGCAGCGCTGTTGCAATATCGCTACTATCCAGCGTGTTGGCTAAAATACCGTTGCGGCAATTACCCACAATATCCCTTGGCCCGCCGTCGTCAGGTGCCACAAAAGGTAAACCGCTGGCAGCAGCTTCAATCAAAGTTAGGCCAAATGGCTCGGTAAAGGCAGGGTTTACAAAAACACCGCGTCGCCTTGCTGCAAGACGGTATAACTCGGGAGTTTCGTCTTGAGAAACATGCTTGGGCATGGCTACTTTTCCCCAAAGGTCATAGCGGTCTATGTCGAAGAGTAAATCGCTCATTACTTCCTGTTGCGATTCTTCCATCTCACGAATATCGTCTCTGGTGCCGGCTACAATCAGCAGATTAGCTATTTTCTGTAATTCAGGGCTATTACCGTATGCTTCAATCAGCCCTTTGATGTTTTTTCTGGCATCAGGTCGGCTAAGAGAAAAAATCAGCGGCTTTTCAGGTTCGGCTAAATATTTATCGACCAGCAGCTGTACTGAAGATTCAGGATTTTTGCGAGATGGTGGTGAAAATCGCGAGGTATCGGTGCCGGGTGGAATAACGCTGAAACGCGCATGACCAAAGTTTGCATACATGCCGTATTGCAGCTCAATCTCCTGACGTGTACTGGTGATAATAAGCGAGGCATGCTTGACAATTTCTTCTTCCGCACTGATTCTGCGCTCAAAATGAAACTGCTTTTCCAGCGCTTGCGGCTTGCGTCCGCTGGCCAACATCCGCTCTAATTTCGGGCGGCCTAAAGAGTGACCCGTATGCACCTGCGGTATGCCTAACAGCAGCGAAAGCTGCTGACCAACATAGCCTGCATCCGCATAATGGCTGTGAATTAAATCAGGAAGCCGACCCTGCTGACGCAAAAAGTGTAAGCATTTATCTACAATCTGATCCAGATGCGGCCATAATAATTCTTTGCGTAAATAGCGTTTGGGGCCACATGGCAGGCGTACAATTTTTGCACCATCGCCTAACGGCTCTTCACTTAGCGCATAATCTTCTGAAATACTGGGGTCTTGAATCAGTCGCGTGAGCAAATCAACCCGCTCAACATCCACATGTTTAGCTAATTCACGCGCAAGTTCAACCACATAAGTTGTCTGGCCGCCTGTATCTGCATTTTGACCAAGCTCCATGTCATGGCCGCGAATCAGGCCATGCATGCTGATCATCAACACATAAATAGGATTTTCGGACTTTACCGGTATCGAAGTCATCAATTCCACTCCTGTTTAAAGGGGGTATAGAAATCAAGCTGCTGAGGCGCACCGCCTCTGACTGTGCATAACGCAGCGGCAAACTGGTTAGCGCGTTGCAAGGTCACAAACGCCGGCCAATGACTAAGCAAACCGATAATAAATACCGCCGCAAACGCATCGCCTGCGCCCACGGTATCAACCAAAGGCTGGGCCAGTTGAACAGGCTCAGTTTTAATAAGCTCTTTTTTCTGATTGATTTGCCATGCGCCACTTTCTCCGCTGGTAACGAGTAATTGTTGCAAGCCAAATTGCCTGAACAAGTTAAGCGCACTTGCCTGCAAGGTTTCTCCATTGAGTTTAAAATATTTGGCGACGATGTCGAGTTCATCTTCATTCATTTTAACGATGTCAGAACGAAGCAAAGAGCGTCTAATCGTATGTTTGTTATACCAGGGCTTTCTTAAATTGATGTCAAGAAATCTGGGGCATCTCACAGCGCTCAAGAACTTATCTAGCGCCAAACGGGACTCCATGCCACGCTGGGCCAAGGTGCCAAAATAAGCCAGCTCAGGCTTGAGCGATAACGTCATCATGTGCGTCATGCCGGCGTGAATATGGTCATAAGCCTGATCCTGCATAATCTCAAAGCGATGGCCGGCATCTTCTAAATGTACTTTTACCTGACCGGTAGGATAATTAGAATCGCGCTGTACACCTGAAACATCCAGCCCCAGCCGGTTCATTTCTTTCAACAAGTCATCGCGTAACGCATCGTTGCCGGTGCGGGTAATAATCACCGGATGCAACCCAAAAGCTTTTAAATGTCTGGCCACATTAAACGGCGCACCACCTAAAATGCTCTGGTCCGGAAACACATCAGCCAGAACCTCACCAAACAAGGCAACCACTTTTCCTTCACTTTTTTCTGAAGTTATTGTCTCAGTTGTCAATGTTTATTCCTTTGTATTAGGGTCATTTGTATAAAATTCGTCATGAAATCGTTATTCTGCTCAGTAATATGCTTGTGCTAACGGCGTTAAATATCGGCCAGCGGCGTAAGTGCGTCCGCCTCGTCTTTTAACTTAATCTGCGCCATTAAAGTTGCCAGGCTTTGCTGAAGCAGTAAAAGATTTTCCGCCGATAAATGATCAAGCGCATCTCTCAAAATGCCTCTGGGTGAGCTTGGCGCTTTAAGCACAACCTCCAGCCCAGCCGGCGTTAAATAAAGCCGAACCACGCGCTGATCAAAATCGTCGCGCTGCTTATTGATTAACGCTCTTTTCACCAGCTTTTCAATCAGGTTGCTGGCTGTGGACTGGTGTATCGAAAGCTTGGAAGCAAGCTCTGACACCTTTAACCCGGGTGACTGATGCAGCTCCCACAGCACCCAAAGCTGAGAACTGCTCACGTTACAAAACGCCTCAACCTGACTGGAGTGTTTTTTGATTGAACTGATAATTACCCTGAAATTCTTAAGCGAAGAATTCACCAGTAAATCGTAACTTTGTTCATCATTAGAAAGCACTTGCTTAATTTTTTGTACCTGAATGTCCATGATGCCAGACTGACTTTAAATTGAAATTTAGACGAATTTATTATTGCACTAATTTTACATTTATACAAATATAATTTGTGCAAATGTATTTTCAATAATAAGTTCACGCAACAACCGGCTTTTTACGCTTGTTACACAAGTAAATATCGTCGAGAGAAAAACACTGCCCTGCGAGCCTTTATATATAAGGTTCGCAGGGCAGTGCTTAGGAAGGCATGCGAATACCACACCAGCAATCTTGTGCAGCGAGCCTTGATGTGACGCAGCGAGTAGCCTTGATGTAACGCAGTGGAATCAAGGGAAACCATCTATTTCCGGATAAGAATATAAAACAGCGCGGTTTTTACCGCAAAAACCCTAACGTATAAACTTGCGGGCGCAGTTTATCGCCTAGTGTTTTATAAGCTGCTTCAAAGGCACTGAAATCTACCGGCACAAAATCGCCGCTGGTGTTGCAGTCGTTAATTAATTGTGTTGTTTTAACGCTCTAGGCGACATCTCAAATTGCCGCTTAAACGCGCGGCTGAAATGCGAAAGATCATTAAACCCCCATCGAAAGGCAATATCAGAGATGCGGTGACCAATATGGGCAGGGTTCAGCATATCTTTTCGGCAATTTTCAAGCCTTCTCCTCCAGACATATCGCATCAGAGAAGCATCCTCATCACTAAACAACTCGTTAATGTATCTAGGCGATAAGCGCACGCCATTAGCAATCATGGTCGTATTCATTGCCGAGTTAGAAAGGTGTCGTTCGACAAAATCCTTAACCTGATTTAACGAGATAGAACGACTTCTGGAAAGGGTGAAATCCTGCGGCCGCACCGATGTCAGCGCCAAGGTTAACAAGTCAAGACAATGGTCTGACAACGATGAGAATGCATCTGTGTCCATTGTCTCAACTTGACTAGCGGCAGAGCAAATAAAGTTGGCTGTAACCGAGCCGATTCCTTCGTTTCCCGGAATTCGCAAAGCAGTACAGCACTCAACCCCTGCAATCCTATCCCGCATAATGGCACGCGGAATAGAAATGATTAACTTCGAAAAATTACGGGAGCACTGAATACGGTGAGGTCGAGTGGCATCATAAATGGCCATATCACCAGGTTGAAGAAAGGTCTCGCGCCCATTCTGCTCAAGCAGATAACTACCAGAGAGCAAAACAACTGCAAGATAGTTATCTTGGCTGACTAAATGCGGCTCGCTACGCAATCGTTCAATGGTAATTGCATGTGACCGAATAACTGACAAGCGAAGTTTTTCCCAAGTGTAAAACGTCATCTCATTAAATAAGTCGCCATCGGCAGGAGGTGTGACTTCAACTTTAGTGTATTCCTGACGAA
>PHCL01000064.1 GCA_002842195.1 Betaproteobacteria bacterium HGW-Betaproteobacteria-20
TAGTCAAGCCAGACATGCTGGTCAACACATCACCAGGCCTTGTTGCACGGCCATCCGGCATGTTTTCACAGCTGGGGATAATGCCGATTACGTTAAGCTGCAAATCCATAGTGGCTATCGCCTTAAAGGTTCCCAGCACACTCGCCGCCCCGCACATATCGTATTTCATCTCATCCATTTCGCTGCCTGGTTTTAATGAAATGCCGCCGGTATCAAACGTAATGCCTTTACCTACCAGCACCACAGGTTTTTGGTCTTTCTTGCCTTTTAAATGCTGCATAATAATGAATCTTGGCGGCTCTTCACTACCTTGCGATACTGCCAAAAACGAACCCATGCCCAATTTTTTAAGCGCATCACGCTCTAATATTTCGACTTTAAAACCAAAGTTTTTGCCCATAGATAATGCCTGCTCGGCCAAATAGGTCGGTGTACACACATTGGGAGGCAAATTGCCCAAATCTTTGGCTAGACTAACACCTGCGGCCAGTGCCTGACCATCCACCAAACCAGCCTCAGCCTCTTTTACTTCATTGGCTGCAACATTGATTGTTAGCGTTTCGATACCTTTTTTTGCAATTGCGTCATCATCATCTTTTTTTCTTTTAATCGCATCAAATTTATAGCTGGCATCCAACACCGTTTCTGTTATAAGCGCTATTTTACGACGCGTATTTAATTGCTTTACGGGCAACTCAGCTAAAAAATTAGTGGCCTTAACAGCACCTGCACTTGCCAGCGCTTTTACTGAAGCACGCGTGGCTTTGCAAAATTGCTTTTCAAAGAAATCCGCTTCTTTACCTAAACCGATTAACAACACACGTTCACACGAAGTACCTGGCACGTTATGCAACATCAAGGTAGACTCTAATTTACCATCCATATCGCCACGCTTAACAATATTAGCGAGGTATCCAGCAGAAGCCACATCAATCGCTACTGCTGAATTTGACAATTTTTTTGATTCATACACCCCAACAATGACACAATCGCTAAGCTCTTTATCCGCATTGACGTTTTTTATGCTAAATTCCATGTGTTGCTTCCTTGTTATATTATTCAGATTAAATCTTAAGTTAAATTATCGCGTGTTTTGCACGCAATTCATAGTTGTAAATAAATAGTTATCAATAAATCATATGCTTTTTAGGCGCTCACTTTTACAAGAACTAATCTCAACAGCGGCAGGCGCTTTCCTTATTTTAGTGGGGATTGTCGTTGCGCAGCGTGTGGGCCACTTAATTCGACTTGCCTCTAAAGGCGTTTTACCAAATGATGCCATCACCATCATATTAGGTTTTAACATGATTAGGTTTTTGCCTATGCTGTTATCGCTCAGCTTGTTTTTAGCCATATTGTTAACGCTGTCACGCTGGTATCGCGACTCTGAAATGGTCGTTTGGTTTAGCTCGGGGCTAAGCATTAACAGTTGGATTCGCCCTATACTTACATTCACTATTCCCGTAGTGATACTGATTTCTTTTTTGAGTTTATTTGTCACGCCCTGGGCCTTTCATAAAGTAGAGGATTACCTCCTTCAACTTGAAAGTCGCGATGACTTAGCCACCATTAACCCGGGTGTTTTTAAAGAGTCAGCCCATGCTGATCGCGTGTTTTTTGTGGAAAGTTTCGATGAACTTGGTAATGTGGTTAAAAATATTTTTGTGCAGTCCATACAACATCAAAAATTAGGCATTGTCGTGGCGGCGCAAGGTAGTCGTATTAATGAGAAAAATGGTGATCAATTCCTGCTCATGGAAAATGGGCGGCGCTATCAAGGGGAACGTGGCACTGCGGAATATTCGACCACCGAGTTTGAAAAGTATGCTATCCGCGTTGAGGCGGTTGAAGCAAAGCGTGACGCGCCCTCTTCACAATCGATATCCAGTGGTGAGTTAATTCAGGATAGCAACAACACCAATATTGCCGAACTGCAATGGCGTCTTGCCATGCCAATTTCAGCGCTGATACTTGCCTTGATGGCAATTCCTTTAAGTGCCTTAGATCCTCGTGCCGGGCGCTCCGCTAACTTCATACTGGCACTCGTTTTTTACATCCTCTACATCAACTTACTTAGCATCGTTCAAGCATGGATTGCCCAGGGGAAAATCCACAGCATCTTAGGCTTGTGGCCAATCCATGTGTTATTTGCAATACTCGCTGTATATATGTTTTATAGACGCACGCAGCAATTGCCTATTTTACCCAGCATCTCAATGCCATCATGGTCAAAATCCGGCAATAAAGCCTGAATTAGCGCTGATTGACCAGACAAAAACATGAAAATTCTTAATAAATACTTAATCAAAGATGTTGCCGTTAACGTGCTGCTGGTCATGCTGGCATTGATTGCCATGTTTTCATTTTTTGACTTGATTCAAGAGCTTGATGCTTTAAATATAGGTAATTACGGGCTATCCAAAGTACTATTGTTTGTATTGCTCAGCGCACCTGGTCATGTTTATGATGTCATGCCAGTCGCCGTGTTGGTGGGTTGCATGGTCAGCTTAGGTCAGTTTGCACGATACTCAGAGCTCATTATATTTCGGGTAAGCGGTCTTTCCATCGTCAATATTGCCGTTTTACTGCTGAAAATTGGCGTGGTATTTACGCTCATTACCTTTTTAATTGGCGAACTCATCACGCCACTTAGCGAGAAAATGGCACAGCGCATGCGCATTAAAGCCACTGACTCTGTCGTTGCACAGGAATTTAGATCTGGCCTTTGGGTGAAAGATGGCAATAGCTTTATTAACATAGAAGAAGTGCTGCCCGACACCAGCTTACTTAACATTCACATTTATGAATTTGACGAACATGCCAAACTAATCAGATCTCACAATGCCAAAACCGGGGAATTTGAGCAGGACTACTGGAAACTAAAAGACGTATTCGAGACTAATTTTGGTCAAGACTCGGTGCAAGTCAGTCAATTGGCCGAACTGAAGTGGCAGTCACTCATACGGCCTGAACTGCTCAACGTACTGTTAGTGGCACCTGAAAAAATGTCTGCGCTGAATTTATATTCTTATATCAACCATTTAACAATCAACAAACAAAAAACTACGCGCTATGAAGTGGCACTTTGGGCTAAGATGATTTATCCGCTGGCATGCTTTGTGATGGTGATTTTAGCGCTACCTTTTGGCTTTATACAACAACGCGCTTCAGGTGCAGCCGCTAAGATTTTTGTTGGCATCATGCTCGGGGTAGTCTATCAAATATTAAATCGGGCGTTTGTACACTTGGGCGTATTAAACAATTGGCCGCCCTTATTCAGCGCCATTGTGCCAACCATACTGTTCCTGATTGCCGGGCTTACGATGTTGTATTACGTGGAGCGTAGATAACTCTGTTCTTAAGTAATCTGTCGTGTAAAAATAAATGTTCGCGATCTATAATTGCCCATAAAAAGCCAAGTCCGAACATGATCAAACTCACTGTTGCAAGCGCGTATCTCGCCACTGCCATATTGACTGAAAGCAACTGTGCATCTTGATTGAATAATTTCAATTGCCAAGTCTGCATCGCCAGTGTTTGTCCGCTTTTGTGCCAACACCAGACAAAATATACGCCGACTGATAACCATAAAAAAAGCTGTAATAAAGCGCGTTTAATGCCATGTGTCGCATCACCAAACAACATCACGAAGGCTAACGCACACGCAAACGAAAGCGCAATCACCACAAGTGCTTCATAAATTAAACAAGCCCCAAGCTTGAATAGGCTTGGGGCTGTTGGCAATACCGTTTTATCATGCATTAATCACCACGCGTTTTAATCCGCATCTTTATAAACATCCGGAGACTCTGCCCTCAACCTGGCGCGCTCAGACTCCGGCAGTTTCTGATATTCCTTCCATTTTTTACGCAGTTCAGCTTTTTGCTCAGGAGATAAAGATTGAAATTGCTGATGCCTTCTTCTGGCATTTTCACGCTCATAAGGTGTCATGCGACTCCAGTTATCCAGCCGTTTTTGCACTAATGCCTGTTTATCTGCATCCATTTTAGGATAATCACGTGCGATATCCAGCATTTTTTCGCGCTGCCAAGGGCGTAACGTATCCCACTCCGAAGCTAAAGGATTTAATACCTGGCGCTGTGCATCATTTAACTCCGCCCATGTAACCATTGCTTCATCGGCTAACGCAACATGACTAAACAACAATGCCAGCGAACATACTACTGCGAGTTTTAATCTCGCTTGGAAACTAACCATGTATCAAACCCCTTGTCTGCAAATGCTTCTGGTGGCAGTTCTGATGCCAGTAAAAAGGCATCACTGCTTTGTAAGTTATTATTAGTATTAAAATGCTGTGCCGCAAAAAATGTAAGTATCATCGCTCCCACAAGCAAAGCTGCGGACATCATGCGGTGATGTCCGATATAAGAAGCAAAATCATGGCCTAACCATTGCAATACATTGCCGCTTTGATTAACACCATGTGCAGTTTGTGTTTGGTGCGCGGTAAGTCGGGCAACCGCGGAGTTGCGTGCGGCTGACAGGCGCTGCAAAGTAACAGCATTCAGGTGCTGCGCGTTGTCTTTCAATAAACCTGCTGCCAAATGTACCATTTCTTCATCTGTTTTTTCAAGCATATCCGCACCTGGCATACGGTCATCTACATTGTTATTTTTCATGTTGTCTTCTTGTGTACTCATCGTTCACCTCTTAAGCCTTTTGAGCCATGACTGGTTAACATTAAAGCCTGCCTGTTACTAAGCTTGATAAACCAAGCTTTTCCAGTCCCTGCTTTTTCAACTCTGCCGCCAATGCGCGAACCGCCCGTGAACAGTGCGTTTTAACGCTTCCATCCGAGCAGCCCATTATTTCTGCCGTTTCGGCAACATCCATCTCCTCCCAGTAACGCAATACAAAGGCTTCTCGTTGACGTGCCGGGAGTTTTTCTAAGGCATTTTCAATCAGTTTAATGGTTTGGCTACGCTCAAGCTGCGTGGAAGGCTCATCGCTATCATCTTCAACATCTATCGTATCTAATGGATCACGATCTTCACCATCTTCGTTCCGACCAAATGAAGACAACAAGGTGGTCCATAAATTACGTACTTTTTGACGTCGCCAAAAATCGCGCATGGTATTTTGCAAAATACGTTGAAAAAGCATAGGTAACTCTGCCACAGGCTTATCGCCATACTTTTCTGCAAGCTTCATCATTGCATCCTGCACTATATCCAGCGCCGCATGATCATCACGCACAGCATAAGCCGTCTGCTTAAATGCACGACGCTCTACTGCTTCAAGAAAATCTGAAAGTTCTCTGGGGGTTGCCATGGTGCTTAATTGTCAGGTGCTTATTGTTGAGTTAAGTTCTATTTGATTAGATACAGCTAACAATCGAAGTATATCAGGTTTATATTTTGGGTTTATATTTTGCACTATCTCAAGTTACAATCATAACAATTCAATTGTTAGAGTATCCATTATGTGGCGCCTGATTTTTATCGGTCTTATTATTTTCCTTATTATTTATGTGATTAAGCGCGGTCTTCGCCAGCCTGACGCACCTCAAACCGAAGAAAAAAAATCAGAGGACGATTCAGAGGATAGTTCAGAGCACAAATCACAAAACAATGAAGTAGAAGACATGGTGCAATGCACGCATTGCGCCATACACCTGCCCAGATCAGAGGCTTTTTTAGTTGACGGCAAAATATATTGTAGCCGTGCACATATTCAAAACAAATGAGCCTGTTCAACTTCAAATTTAAAGCTTATTTAAATCAAACCATTGCGCGGCAAAGCGATTTGCCTCTACAGGCGCGTGCAATCAATGTACTTAATATTTTTCGCTTTATCTTAAGCCTGACATTCATCGGTCTTTATCTCTTTATGAGCAAAGAGAGCTGGTGGAATAAAGAAACAGCACCGTTATTTTTTAATTTCTCAATCGCTTATTTTGTCTTCAGCATCATAGCGCTGCTGTTCAGTTCTCTGAAATATGCAGCGCATCGCTTTGTGCTTCCGCTGCAAGTTGTGGTTGATATATTTTTTATCACTTTGCTCATGTATGCGGCAGGCGGCATTCAATCAGGCTTAGGTTTACTGCTAATTATCACCATTGTGACGGCGAGCCTGGTGAGCAACGGTCGCCTGGCTTTATTTTACGCCGCAGTGGCGAGTATTTTCCTGCTACTGGAACAAAGTTACCAAATCGTACTTGACGATTTATCTAACGCCACCTATACGCAACCGGTGATGCTAAGCATCAGCTGCTTTGCAACTGCATGGCTGGCCTTTAGCCTGGCTGGGCGCATGCAGCGTAGCGAAGCGCTGGCTTCTGCGCGCGGCATTGATATTGAAAATTTATCGCAAATCAATGCGCTAATCATACAAGAAATGCAGGATGGCGTGATGGTAGTGGATGAAAGTTCGAACATTCGCCACCATAACTTGCAGGCTGCATCCTTATTGTCACTAGCCAATCCTGGCGCAGAAAATATTGCACTCACTAGCAATGCACCTGAAATTGCCACCATATTTAACGCCTGGGTAAAAGATGAAAATACCAGCGACAATTCAATCGTTACCATCAATAACCGGGATTTGAAATTACGATTTATGGCAATCAATCAACTGCGTAATGCCGGTGCAGTTATATTCATTCAGGATCTCAGCCAATTACAATCTAAAGCGCAACAGGCCAAACTGGCCGCGCTGGGCCGGCTAACGGCAAATATTGCGCATGAAATTCGCAACCCATTGAGTGCAATTAGTCATGCGAATCAACTGCTGCAAGAAGAAGAAAATATTTCAGCGCCAAAGAGACGTATTTTACAAATTATTGAAGACAACATTGGGCGCATTGATCAGATTATTAAAGATGTGCTTGAGCTTAATAGACGTGATCGCACGCTTCAGGAAAAAATTGAGCTCAGCACTTTTTTAACTGACTTTTACGCGCAATTCTGCGCTGTTGAAAGAGTGCCTGCTGCACATTTTCAACTATCTCCTTTGTTGCCGGAACAAACCATTATTTTTGACCAGCGCCACCTTACGCAAATTTTGTGGAATTTATGTAAAAATGGCTGGCAACACTGCCAAAATCAAGCGGGTAGCCTGACTTTAGATTGCTTTGTAACAGCAAACTCTACCTTAAATATTCAAATTACGGATGATGGTGACGGTGTGGCTGAACGAGACAGACCCCGGCTATTCGAACCATTTTTTACCACAAAGTCCACCGGCAATGGCTTAGGGCTTTATATTTCACGCGAGCTGGCAGAGGCGAAT
>PHCL01000065.1 GCA_002842195.1 Betaproteobacteria bacterium HGW-Betaproteobacteria-20
ATACTCACACCCAGCATTTTTAGCATATGTAGAACATTCAAACGCGCAATCACTTGTTGTAGCGTGCCACCCGCTATTCCGCGCACAAAAGCAGCTTTTGGAGGGTCTTCAAAACCTGGAATCTGGATACATGGCTTACTGCAGGACAAATCAATTATACAATCTTGTAGCGTTACGAATGCCACCTCAACTTCACGCGACGCAAATGCTTGCTTTAACTGAGCACCATGCCAACCACCTTGATTTTCAGGTTCGTCAGTAAAAATAGCAATGCGGGTCATAGTTAATACCCAAAGGATTGATTAAGTAACGACTCATTCAACTCACCGCCAACAAAGCTATTACCCGTTGTTAAATTGGTGATATTCACTTTTGCTGGCGAAAATAACAGTGGATCAATCTGGTAAAAATCCATATTCACCGCTTTAAACACATCGGCAAACGGTTTGCCATAATCTTTTGAAGCGTTGCTTGGTAGTTCACGTGCCAGCTTTTCAGCTTCTGCGTCAGTACATTTAACATGCAGTTGAACAAATCCACCAAATAAAATCGCATCGTTAGTACGCCCCATTGCAGTTAAAAAGTCAGGTGAATTTGGTGGTAAAGGTGCAGAACCACTTCCAGAAACAACCGCTTCAAGCGGAAAATGCAGCGTGTGCAATTTATGTAACGCCACCTCTAATACCCGCGCCACAATTTGCGTTGCGCCTGCCAGGCTTTTTGTAGGTGTGAGAATAAAGGTTAAATTTGCAGTTTTAATATTGGTATCGCGCGCGACTTTTTCTATTATTTCAGCAGGTGGGATTTTGTCAGTTTCCAGCACCAAGACAGTTTTTTGCGCACTATCCTGATAACTTAACTCTTTAAACAAATCTTCACGTTTAGCTATCGCCCGCGCTGGGCCAGAACCCAAAGAAAAAAACTTTTCATGACTTAACGCCCAGCCGGCATATTGGCTGGCCAGACAAGCTAATACTGGATACTCTGTTTGCACTGCTATCATTACAGGGGAGTGTTTAAACTGAGTACTTTCACTCAGGCTAACCTGCCCCAGACCACCCATGCAAATTTTTGCAATGAGCACGCCTGCTTCTAAACTACCTTGCGCCACTATGCCTGCATCCACAATAGTTGCGCCAGTTGCATGCTGCGAAACGCCCACTTTAATTGCACTCGCATTAGCGATTAACAAGTCGACCAATGGCTGACCAAGCGCATTAACGCTAGGCCACTGGCTAGTATTTATTGTGTGATTTTTGGTGATGACAGTATCCTCTTTTTTAATATTCCATATCTTTGCAATACTAATGCGTGAGCATCTACGGCACTCTCGGCCTTTGCCAGCACTGTGCAAATTGGCGAATTTCCATGAATTTTAACACTAGATTCCCCAATACCTGTTGCTGGAATATCCGCAACCCAGTCTGGCCAAACAAAATCTGCGGGTATATCCATATCGTTTTCTGCGTACAAAATAAGTTGCGCACAGGCTGAGCTAATTTGCGGTACAACATCCATCAACTCGCCCGCACAGCCTTGCAGATGAACGGGTAGCAAGTTTGGGTACAGATAAAAAGTCGCGCTTAAGCGTGGGTTTAACTCCAAAATCCACAGGGAATCGTATGCCAAAATTGCATCTAAGCTGTTAATGCCACGCAAACCCAATGCGGATGTCAGTTGCTGCGCCTTTTCGAGCAATTGCTGCTGAATGTCGGGTAACAACTTTACGCCGCCTACAGCGCCGGCAAAACGATAAGGCAGCACTGATGTTGGTGCAATAAATTGTTCATTAAAACCAATCAACTGCGCCAGTTTTCCATCAGCCACAAAAAGCATGGATATTGGCCTACCATCTATTTGGCGCTGAAAATAATCGCCAGAATTGCCTTGAGTAGCGGGTTTAATATGCATGCCGCCCGTGCCGCCAAGTTTTTTAGATAGCCAGCGTTCATTACTAATTGCTGCCATATCAATGCCTCTTGAATTTATTGGAAAATGGCAATCCAAATTGGAGGCTGGCACGGATTTTAGCCACTCTTCGACAAACTCAGGAAGCCTCGGTAATGACAACTTGTATTTCTGTTCGCAAATCTGTACTTCAGGGTACTGAATTTCAAGCGCATCTAGCAATTCAAAAAAGCCAAAGCTTTTAGTCAATTGCATCACTTCAGGCGAATTTCCTATCAACGGGACTTTATCTGCCACCCAAGCCAACAATTCAGGGTTGGCATCAAACAAGCTTCCATATAAAAAACCTGTTACATTGTCCAGGTTAATTTGTGAGAATAGGTGTTTAAAGTCGATGTCATCCACACCATTAGCGTTTATTTTAACTTTAAACGATTGCTCTGCAACGCAACGTGTATCGGCATCAGCAAAGGCATCCAGTGTTATAACTTGATATCCGGTCAACACTGCGGCCTCTGCATAAGCACGTGCCGAAATTGCAGCAATAATCAGCTTTTCTGGAAATCTATTTACTGGCAAACTATTTAATACGGACTAGTTAAATGCGGACTAGTGTTTGCGCTATCTCAAACGCCGCCATAAATTCTAAATAACAGGGCTTTTCTGCCACTAACATTTGTTTGAGTAAGTTGTGTTGCGTGGTGTATTTTAAATTACCAATCGCCAATGCGCCGATACCAATCACTTTAGTTTCTGCAATTACCTCTCCATCCGCCATCGCATCCACACCCTCTGCACCTGTCGGTGCAACTGCGTTCACATCAGCGATAATTTGCAAGCGGTCAGATTGTGCAATTTGTGTAGCTGTAAGCACACGCACACCAGCTGATGCGGCACAAATAGCAATTTCGGTTTGCAGCAAAACGGCTTTTTTAGTCACATCAGAAGCACCATCAACTGCCTGCATATTCAGTTGATATTGCGTATTCCAGGTTTGTGCTTTTGCTTCCAAATCAGCGATAGATTTATGTGCGACCAATTGCACGATTGCACCCTGCTTTGCCGCAATGATGGCTGCACAACCCCCTACAGGGCCACTTGCACCAAATACGCTAATTGTTTTTCCTGCTAAACTTTCGCCAAAATTTTTCGTCAGGTGGAATTCCACTTTAGCAATCATCGCAGCAGCAGTGGTAAATGCGCCTGACGGATCTGCAACAATAGAACATGCGAATGGTGCAAACATGGCTTTTTTACCAGCTGTTAACATTTGTATGGCAAGATCAACATCACGCCCGCCGATAAAAATTCCTTCACGCCTTACACCTGATGCACTGCGCGAAAAAATCGCATCTTGAGTGAGTGCGGCGACCTCACTTAAAGCGACGTTGGTATAAGACATCATCTTATCAAAACCCGCATCGTAAGCCATATTCACATCAAACGGGCTGGCGTTTTTAGCGGAGGTGATGAGATGCAAAATGCTGACCTTTTCTTTGACTTTTTCCATATTATTTTCTTTAAGATTTAACAATTGCTGCACCGGTATTTTTACCGCGTACTACCTGATACGAAATATTATCATTTTCTACAAACTGTACTTTTAATTGTTGCAGCATTGCATTGGCACTGACCTCATTTTCAAACACGGCAAAGCCAGTCGGCCCCCAGGAACTCTGACCAAAGCAAGCCACACCAGAACTTTCTAAATACTCTAATACCGTACCTACCTGGCGACTGGCGTAGCGCCCGCCTTGTGCGGGTGCAAAGTAGTCGCCAATGTGTGCTTGCAACGCCTGAATGCTGTTGCCAAAGGCTGTTAAATCTTGTTCCACTATTGCTGGCATGGCTTGCATCAACACGCATCTGCACAAATGTGCAGCCAGGTTTTCAGAAAAAACGGGTAGATTACTAAACGCATCCTGCTCTTCCTCGCCGTGAATACCAGGCTGGGTTGAATCTAAAATTAACAACACTCGCCAAGCTTCGGGGAAAACGTAACGCGCCAATAATGGCGGCACACGTTTTTTTAAACTACGCCCGCCATCAATCAGCAATCCGCCAAAATCAAACGCCGCAATACCAATGCCAGAACGATTGCCTCGGCCTGTTAACGCGGCAATTTCTGCAGTCGTTAAATTCAGGTGGTATAGCTGGCTAATCGCCGTGCCAACCATCAAGGCCAATTGCGTGCCAGAACCCAAGCCCGCATGTTCGGGAATGTGCTGCTGGATGTTAATACTAAACTCACCTTTAAGATTAAGTTTAGCCTTCAGTTGTTCAACAATCATTAAAGCGCGTTCAGAGGATGTCCCTGAAATGTGCAGTTTTTCACTGCTACTTGCAGTGAGTGCTAAGCTTGGTGCTTCCAGGCTTAAACCGATACTGCCAAATTTACGCCCTAGCCCGCCATGTAAGTCAAAAAAGCCCATGTGTAAGCGTGCCGAGCTTTTAATCAGGATATCCGTACCATTAGCAATAGTGGGTGCTGTTTGTTTAAGAGGTTTGTTTAAAATACTCATTTTCTCATTCTAGCTGACAGTCATCACTTTTCCTACGTCTACGCAAACACATCCATGCAAATTTTATTGATTAAAGCGCATAGTTTCAGGTGACAACGCCTGTTTATTTAGGCAGAATGTAACTTAATTGTAAAAATACATTTCATCCCCTGTTTGAACATCTAAGGAACTATCATGTCAGCCCACGTTATTCCATTTGAAAATCTACGAAACATAGACGTCCCTTCTGTTGGCGGTAAAAACGCTTCTTTAGGAGAGATGATTTCGCAACTATCGGCAAAAGGCGTGCGCGTACCAACAGGTTTTGCCACCACGGCTGATGCATATCGCGAATTTTTATCGCAGAACGGTTTAGATGTCAAAATTAACGCAGAGCTTGACGCGTTAAATGTAGACGACACGCAGGCGCTGGCCATTTGTGGTAAAAAAGTACGCGAATGGATTATGAATGCGCCCTTTCCTGCCGCGTTAGATCAAGCCATTAAAGAAAATTACGAAATTCTGACGGCTAAATCTGGCAACGGCGCAACATTTGCAGTGCGCTCATCTGCCACTGCTGAAGATTTGCCTGACGCTTCGTTTGCTGGTCAACAGGAATCATTTCTAAACATTCAAGGTTTAGATAATATCCTGCACGCCATTAAAGAGGTTTTTGCTTCTTTATACAATGACCGCGCAATTTCGTATCGCGTACACAAAGGCTTTGTGCATGCTGACGTTGCACTGTCAGCCGGTATCCAGCAAATGGTGCGTTCTGACATTGGCTGTGCAGGCGTGATGTTTACTATTGATACTGAATCAGGCTTTAAAGATGTAGTGTTTATCACCTCCTCTTACGGTTTGGGTGAAACAGTCGTACAAGGCGCGGTTAACCCGGATGAATTCTATGTGCATAAACCAACGCTGGCACAAGGAAAACCATCCATTGTACGTCGCACTATGGGTTCTAAACTCATTAAAATGGTATTTAGTGATGCCACCCGGGCAGGTAAAAGCACCTCTACCATTGACGTGGATACAGCTGATAGCGACCGATATTCTCTTTGCGACGCTGATGTATTAGAGCTGGCACGTTACGCCATGACAATTGAATCGCACTACGGTTGCCCGATGGATATTGAGTGGGGTAAGAATGGCGTAGATAACAAACTTTATATCTTGCAGGCACGTCCGGAAACCGTAAAATCACAAGAGTCTTTAAACAACGTTACAGAAACGTTCAAATTACATAAACATAATGAAAAACCATTGGTGATTGGTCGCGCTGTTACGCAAAAAGTAGGTGTAGGCCCGGTTAGAATCGTTTTAGATCCAGCAGATATGCACCTAGTGCAACCTGGTGATGTGTTGGTTGCTGATATGACAGACCCTAACTGGGAGCCTGTCATGAAACGTGCCAGCGCTTTAGTGACTAATCGTGGCGGCCGTACCTGCCACGCTGCGATTATTGCCCGCGAACTGGGCATTCCCGCCATTGTCGGTGCGGTAAATGCGACTGACGTCTTGCGTGAAGGTGAAATCGTCACGGTTTCATGTGCAGAAGGTGAATCTGGCTTTGTCTACCATGGCGCAATTGAGTATGAAGTCAATACCCAGGCACAATCTGCACTTTCACCTGCACCTTGCAAAATAATGATGAACGTCGGCAATCCTGACATGGCATTTGGTTTTGCAAAAATACCGAATGATGGTGTGGGCCTAGCGCGTTTAGAGTTTGTCATCAATAATATGGTTGGCATTCACCCCAAAGCAATTTTAAATGCGGAGGCAATGCCATCTGCGATTCAAACCGTGATTAAAAACCGCGCACGAGGATACGCTTCTCCTAAACAGTTCTATATTGACAAAGTAGCTGAAGGTGTCGCCACCATTGCTGCGGCATTTTACCCAAAACCAGTGATTGTGCGTACTTCTGACTTTAAATCTAATGAGTACAAAAAACTTGTAGGTGGTGAGATTTACGAGCCAGATGAAGAAAACCCAATGATTGGCTTCCGGGGCGCTGCGCGCTATATGGCGGAAGATTTCAAAGAATGCTTCGCCATGGAATGTACTGCCATGAAAAAAGTGCGCGACGAAATGGGATTAACTAACGTAGAGTTAATGATTCCATTTGTACGCACTATCACTGAGGCAAAAGCTGTCACTGAGATTATGGCGGCCAATGGCCTTAAACGCGGGCAAAATGGCTTACGCTTGATTATGATGTGCGAAATCCCTTCTAACGCATTATTGGCTGAAGAGTTCCTGCATTACTTTGATGGTTTCTCTATCGGCTCAAATGACCTGACACAGCTTACATTAGGTATGGATAGAGACTCAGGCATTTTGGCTGACGGCTTTGACGAACGTAATGACGCAGTAAAATCATTGATTAAAATGACGATACACACCTGTAATCGCTTAGGTAAATATGTCGGCATTTGTGGTCAAGGTCCATCAGATCATCCTGATTTTGCAGAATGGTTAGTGGCTGAAGGCATCCAATCCATGTCTCTCAACCCAGACACGGTGGTCACCACTTGGCAACGATTGGCCAAAAAGTAATTGACGCCAACAATAGCAGCCAATTAAGGGGTAGATTGTAATGATAAAACGTACCGCATTTTTTATTTCTGATGGTACTGGCATAACTGCGGGTGCGCTGGGTAAATTGCTGGAACACTTTCCAAGCACGAGCTTTACCCAAGTACGCCTGCCGTTTACCGACACGCTGGATAAAATAAGGCTTGCGCAAGATGCTATCTTGCATGCGACTGAAGAAGATGGCGGTCGCCC
>PHCL01000066.1 GCA_002842195.1 Betaproteobacteria bacterium HGW-Betaproteobacteria-20
GTGTGCCGAGGGCAAACGGCCGATTTGCCAGGATACGGGTATTGTGGTCACGTTTGTTAAAGTGGGTATGAATGTCCACTTTGAAAGCGATTCGAATCAAAATAAAAGCCTGAGTTTGGAAGAAATGGTGAACGAGGGGGTGCGCCGCGCCTATTTGTTGCCAGACAATACACTCAGAGCCTCCATTGTGAATGATCCTGCAGGTATCCGTAAAAACCCCAAAGACAACCCGCCAGCCGTAACGCATGTGGAATTAGTGCCGGGCGACACCGTAGAAGTGAGCATTGCCGCAAAAGGTGGCGGCAGTGAAAACAAAGCCAAATTTGTGATGCTTAACCCGAACGATAACATTGTGGACTGGATTTTAGCTACTGTGCCGACTATGGGAGCAGGCTGGTGCCCACCTGGCATGTTGGGCATAGGCATAGGCGGTACGGCGGAAAAAGCCATGCTTCTGGCAAAAGAATCGTTGATGCAACCGATTAACATGCATGAACTTAAAGCGAAAGGTGCGCAAAATAAGCTGGAAGAGTTGCGTTTAGAAATTTATGAAAAAGTGAATAATTTAGGTATAGGTGCGCAGGGCTTAGGCGGGCTTACAACAGTTTTAGATGTGAAAATTCTTGATTATCCAACGCACGCTGCCAGCTTGCCTGTAGCAATTATCCCAAATTGTGCCGCAACACGACATGTTCACTTTACCTTAGATGGCGCAGGGGCGGCAGAACTTACGCCACCAGATATAAGCACGTATTCTGACGTACATTGGGCGCCAAGTCCGCAAGCTAAACGGGTGGATGTTACTAATCTTACAAAAGCAGATATTGCAACTTGGCAAGCAGGTGAAACATTATTATTGAGTGGAAAAATTCTTACAGGCCGTGATGCCGCGCATAAACGCATTGCAAGCATGGTAGCCAAAGGAGAAAAGCTACCTATAGATTTTACAAACAGATTTATTTATTACGTTGGCCCTGTGGATGCGGTGCGTGATGAAGCGGTGGGCCCGGCAGGCCCGACCACAGCCACGCGAATGGATGATTACACCGAAATGATGCTGGGCCAGCTAAACCTGCTGGGTTCTATTGGCAAGGCAGAGCGCGGCGATGAGGCTTTAGGTGTTATTACAAAATATAAGTCTGTGTACTTGATGGCCGTGGGCGGTGCGGCATATTTGGTAAGCAAAGCGATTAAAAATGCACGTGTGGTGGCTTTTGCAGATTTAGGTATGGAAGCGATATATGAGTTTGACGTGTTAGATATGCCGGTAACCGTGGCGGTAAGCGCCGTCGGCGAGTCTGTGCATAAAACTGGCCCTGCGCTATGGAAAGAAAAGATTGCAAAACATCAGGTCATTGACATTAAAGCCGTGTAAAGCACATGTTATTTAAGCTTATGTGTACCTAGTCACTAAAACAAAAGCACTTTTTGTTTTATGATTGGCTTTAGCTTGAATACAGCTGATACGCTAATTAAATCGTCATTCCCGCGTACCAGTACTTGGCATGTCCATCAAAACGGCTGCTAAAGCAGCTCGGTTTGATGCCAAGGTGGGAATCCAGTCAATATGGCAGTCACGAATGATTGTTTATTGAGATAATGCTTGTATTTACGTGGTCTGGATACCAGTCTTCGCTGGTATGACGAGCATGTGAAACCAGTTGTAACAGTGAAAATGACGGGTAAAAAATATGGATAAGTGTTTAATATTGTTAAGTTTTATATTGGTGGCGAATGTTGCCAGCGCGGGCGATTTACTCGGTTATCTAACAGATGAAAATGACCGTTATACGGGCCCGACGGTAGAAGAAAATGTTGCGCTCATGGATACCGATAAAAATGGCTTTGCCGATGTGCAAGAAGTACGTGCCTTTTTGGCCTTGAAGCACGGAAAAGACTATGAAAAGGACCTGCTAGATAGATGGGAATTACATTCTCAAGGCAGCAGTTGCCATGCGCCATTTGTAAAAGAGTTGTATTCAGAAAAAAACAGCTAACCCGTCATTGTATAATTACGTATAAATTTATTTAATCTTTAAAGATGCAAACACCATGTTAAAAGCCTATCAAGCCCATGTTGCTGAACGCAGTGCAGTTCAGCTTCCACCATTACCACTTTCTGCTGAACAAGTGGCTTCACTGGTTGAATTACTCAAAAATCCACCAAAAGGCGATGATGCTTTACTGCTTGATTTGCTTGAAAATCAAACGCCGGCAGGCGTGGATCAGGCGGCTTATGTAAAAGCTGCTTTTTTGGCAGACGTTGCGAAAGGCATAGCTAAATCGCCTTTGGTTTCCCCGGAAAAAGCAGTGCAATTGCTCGGCACCATGTTGGGCGGTTATAACGTACAAGCCCTTGTGGCCTTGCTTAGCACGCCAATGGCAGCGCATGCAGTTAAGGCCTTAAGCACGACCATTTTGATGTTTGACGCATTTCACGACGTAGATGTGTTAATGAAAGCGGGCAATGCACACGCGAAAAAGTTGATGGAAAGCTGGGCGGCAGCGGAATGGTTTACTACGAAACCTAAATTAGCCGATGCGCTAAAAATGGTGGTTTTTAAAGTTGACGGTGAAACAAATACCGATGACCTTAGTCCTGCGCAAGAGGCCTGGAGTCGCCCTGATATTCCATTGCATGCCAAAGCGATGCTGGTGAATAAAATGCCAGATGGTTTAAATACCATAGAAACACTCAAAGCTAAAGGTTTGCCATTGGTTTATGTGGGTGATGTGGTTGGCACAGGGTCATCACGTAAATCAGCGATCAATTCAGTGCAGTGGTTTATGGGTAACAATATTCCAAATATCCCGAATAAGCGCACAGGCGGCGTGATTCTTGGCGAAAAAATTGCGCCGATATTCTTTAACACGGCTGAAGATTCAGGCGCATTGCCGATTCAATGTGATGTTTCAAAAATGCACACAGGCGATGTAGTTATTATCAAACCGTATGAAGGCAAAGTATTGAATGAGGCTGGTGAAATCATCTCAACTTTTGCGCTTAACCCAGTCACCATGCCAGATGAAGTACGGGCTGGTGGTCGCATACCGTTGATTATTGGTCGCGGTTTAACCGCCAATGCACGCAAGGCTTTAGCGCTGAATGAAACTGATATTTTCATTAAAGCCACGCCGTCCGTAACTTCAACTAAAGGTTTTACGCTTGCACAAAAAATGGTCGGTCGTGCATGCGGTCTGCCTGAGGGTGTTGGCGTGCGCGCCGGTACTTATTGCGAGCCAAAAGCAACCACTGTAGGCTCGCAAGATACCACAGGCGGCATGACGCGTGATGAGCTAAAAGAACTCGCCTGTTTAGGTTTTAGCAGCGATTTAGTCATGCAAAGTTTCTGCCATACTGCGGCCTATCCAAAGCCTGTGGATATTAAGCTACAGCACGAACTGCCCGAGTTTATGTCGAGTCGCGGTGGGGTTACTTTACGCCCGGGTGATGGCATTATCCATTCGTGGTTGAATCGTCTTATTTTGCCTGACACCGTTGGTACAGGTGGCGACTCGCACACGCGTTTTCCGATAGGCATTTCGTTTCCCGCAGGCTCAGGTTTAGTCGCATTTGCCGCTGCAACAGGCGCCATGCCACTTGATATGCCCGAGTCGGTGCTGGTGCGCTTTACCGGGAAAATGCAGCCCGGCATTACGCTACGTGATCTGGTCAATGCGATTCCTTACGCGGCGATTCAAGAGGGTAGTTTAACGGTGGGCAAACAAGGCAAAAAGAACGTATTTAATGGCAGGATTTTAGAAATTGAAGGCTTGCCCGACTTAAAGGTAGAGCAGGCGTTTGAGTTTGCAGATGCCTCTGCCGAGCGCTCCGCCAACGGCTGTACGGTACTTTTGGACACAGCACCGGTGATTGAATTTTTAAACTCAAACATCGTGTTGATGCAAAGTATGATAGAAAATGGCTATGAAGATGCACGCACTTTGCAACGTCGTATCGAAAACATGCAAGCTTGGCTGGCAAAACCTGAGTTGTTGCAACCAGATGCCGATGCGGAATATGCTCACGTCATAGAAATTGACCTGAATACAATTACGGAGCCGCTAGTGGCCTGCCCTAACGACCCGGATGACATCAAGCCGTTATCTGCCGTGGTGGGTGATAAAATTGACGAAGTATTTATTGGCAGTTGCATGACCAATATCGGTCATTATCGGGCGGCGGCTAAGGTGCTGGAAGGCACAGGCAATATTCCCACTCGTTTATGGATTGCACCACCGACCCGTATGGACGAAGCACAATTACGTGACGAAGGTGTGTATTCAGTCTTTGGTGTGGCGGGTGCCAGAACAGAGATTCCAGGCTGTAGCCTGTGCATGGGTAATCAAGCGCGGGTGGCCGATAAAGCCACGGTATTCAGCACCAGCACGCGCAATTTTGATAACCGTATGGGTAAAGATGCCCGTGTTTATTTGGGCTCAGCTGAATTAGCCGCAGTTTGTGCGAAACTTGGCCGCATGCCTACCCATGCCGAATATTTGGAAACCGTGGGTAATAAGCTCAGTGATGTGGCCAATATCTACAAATATCTGAATTTTGACCAGATGACCGAATACAAAGCAGCGCTGGAAACGTTACGGGATGGTAAGGTGAAGAAAGTCATTCCGATTGCCGAGCTCGCTGAGTAAGTCTTTATTGTGAACGAAATGAATCCACAACCAGATCACGAAAATACGGAAATTTTCGACGAAGAAATCATTACTTCGCATGAAAAACAAGGTGCGTGGAAGTGGATGCTGCCCCTGAGTATGGTGTTGGCTGTCGCTATTTTTGCCGCTTGGCATTTTAACTGGCATGCTAAAGCCGTGACTTCAGGTGTGGTATTGATTGCGGCACTCTCTAATGTACTTGCCTGGGTCTTGAGCATCATTACGCTGGTGCCGATTATCGGGCCGATACTGGTTAAAGTATTGAGTTTGTCTATTATTTGGCTATTAAATGCAGTGGGCTATCTGGTGTCTTATGTGGCCATTAAGCGCGGATATTCTAAAGATGTGCTGACCTATCGCGCGGTAACTATTGCGCTTATTTCCGGCATTGTGATTGGGTTTGTGTTAGGTAGCCTGGCTTAATTCGTGAATAAATTCTTTTTCTGGGATTAACGCCTTGCGACAACTCAATGCGGTTCAGCACTTACAGCAGCACATCAAAAAGCTGAGTGATTTCTTCCCCGTCATGTTTTTCTTTGGCGGTTTTGCGTGGGATGCGCTGACCATCGGTCGCAATGTAGCGGCGGCTGATTTATATATTTTTGCGGCATATTTGCTATTAGCCGGGCTGATTCTTTTTATGATTAGCCGCCCCGGCTATATATTGGCCGATACTGCTAAGGCGGTGGAAAAGTTGCCCGCGTGGCTTCCTGCTTCGCTTACAGGCTTATTCTCTCAAGGGCACAAGCGCCTGCATCATCCACGATTACCTTATTTTTTGTTGCAATTTATTTTTGGCAACTTATTAAGCGCGCTGTTTATTTTGTATTTTAAAAGTTCAAGTCATTGGCTGGCTTGGGTGATGTCGCTTTTGCTGGGCATTATGCTGGTGGCTAATGAGTATCTGGAGGATGAATACAAACGCTTTACTTTAAGCTGGGCACTGTTTGGTTTTTGTGCCATGTTGCTGTTCAACTTTGCCTTGCCGTTTTTAATTGGCAGCATAAACGCGGTCTGGTTTTATTTCAGCACCATCATGGGTGCAGGTTTTGCTTTTTGGCTGTATGCGCAAACACCCAATCACTTTGGCAGCATTAAGCCTGTTGGTATTATCGCAGTTATTCTCATGCTGGCTTACGCAGCAGATATGATTCCACCGGTGCCATTGGTTAAGCGTGAAGTGGTGATGGCGCTTGAGTTGAATAAAGTGGATGGTCATTACCAGCTCAGCCAGCAGGCATCAAGCTGGTGGGTTTTCTGGCGCAAAACAACGGATGATTTAGACATAACGCCGGAGCAACGCGTATATTGTTTTTCTTCTGTATTTGCGCCACCAGGCTTAAAAACACAGCTCTTTCACCGGTGGCAGCATTACGATGAAAAAGCTGGCTGGCAAACACTGTCGCGGGTCGGTTTTAGTTTAAGCGGCGGGCGAGATGGCGGTTTTCGTGGTTATACCTATAAGCAAAATCTGCCCGTGGGCAAATGGCGCGTGAGTGTAGAAACTGAAAATGAAAAAACCGTTGCCGTGCATGCGTTTACGATTTCAGCAACGCAAGTGGCTGCGCGGCAAGTTATACAGCTTTATTAGTTCTATTGACTAGTGGTTAGCTTCCGGGTGCGTCATTAGCTTATCTATGTAAGCAATGGCAATCGCGGAAAATACAAATGTCAGGTGAATAACGGTTTGCGCGATTAACACTTTGTCGCTTAAATTTTCTGCGTTAATAAAAGTTTTTAGCAGATGGATAGATGAGATGCCAATAATTGCCGTGGCCAATTTCACTTTAAGCAAGTTGGCGTTTACGTGTGAAAGCCAATCGGGTTCATCCGGGTGGCCTTCTAGGTTCAAACGTGACACAAAAGTTTCATAACCACCCACAATGACCATAATGAGCAGGTTGGAAATCATCACCACATCAATTAAACCCAATACAATCAACATGATGTCAGCTTCCACAAGGTGTGCTGCTTTGCTAACCAAATGCACCAGCTCAACACCAAAAAAGAATACATAAACTGCCTGCGCAACAATCAAACCCAAGTAAAGTGGTAATTGCAGCCAGCGGCTGCCAAACAAAATGTTGCTCATTATGTTGTTTCGTTTGTATTCGGTTGCGCTTGGATTACTGATGTTTTGCATGGATTTAATGCCTTTGATTGATTCAAAAAAATGGCGCTTATTGTAACAGTTTAACGGTAAAAAATTCCCGTGCAGCTGCTAGTTAATTTGCAATTTTAAACAAAATGTACTCACAATAATGCGCAGTTTATTTATGTGAAATATCCATAAACGTAAAGGCAATCACGGTGAAAATACAGGGACTGTTCTTTGGGAAGCCCAGGAATTAAAGCACATTATTTTACATATGACTTGCCAGTTTGCTGGCTTGCTAAATTGGGAAAATAAAATACTGGATTACACGCGAAAAAACATCGAGCAAAAAACAATGCCCTGACAGCCTTTATTTATAAGGCTCGCAGGGCATCGCCTTGGAAGGCGGTTTAAATACAACTAAAATATGTCTTTAAAT
>PHCL01000067.1 GCA_002842195.1 Betaproteobacteria bacterium HGW-Betaproteobacteria-20
CCCACTCTTTGCCATCGGCATCTACAATTTCAAACTCGTAGTCCCAGCCTTTCGAAAACTTGCGGTTTTCCAAGTCTGCATCTTTCACCACGCCAGGCTTTGCAGCAAGCGCCTTAGCTTTTGCTTCATCTAATGAAATTAGACCGAACTGCTTAGAGATTGCTTCCATTTCTTGCAAGTCATCATCGGCTACTGCATTAGTCGATAAGATTCCCAACATCAATATTGTTGCGGCGCCAATTTTATAAATTGAATTTTTCATGAGATAACTCCTTTATTGTTTAAAGTAAGTCTAATTTACACTCTGAACCTTAAAACAAGCTGAATATACGGTGAAAACAGATTTATTTAGCATCTGTTTTTAGCCAGTGGCTGAGGTGTACTTGCCAATCCTGTGCGTTAATCTTGCACCACAACGCAAACATTCAGTGAAATATACGGGTGGCAGAAATGGTCACGGCATTTTTCCCTTGACCCATAAATCAACTTGCAACAAGCTGCTATTCAAAAATATGCATAGTTCTTAAATTAGTGTCTGCACTCATGAAACTAGTCAGTTAGAATAATCATGATGCTAAACTGTGGTCAGTTGGTACGAGAATATACACATAAAATATGCTATTTCTAGGTTCCTCATAATTTCAGGTTAAAATTAACCCATGCCACACACTCATTATTTAACCGCTTTAAATTTCTACCGAAATGGTCAGCTAACTCAGGCTGAATCAGGCTTTCAACAAGTGATTGCCATGCAAGCCAACTTTGCAGACGCGCATCACATGCTGGGCATTATTTGCTATCAAACCAATCGTGCGGCAGATGCGGTGCGCTACATTCAGCAAGCGTTAGCCATTAGCCCGCGCAATGTGGATTATTTAAATAATTGCGGGCTGGCGTTACGCGCTAACAATCAGCTAGAAGCTGCCATCAAAAGCTTTCAGCAAGCGGTGTTGCTGCAACCTAAAGATTTAGATGTACAACTTAACCTAGGCAACACACTGCTTGCAATTGACCGCTTTGAAGAGGCCGCGGGCTACTATCGCCGCGTACTGCGTGCCATGCCTAAAAATGAGGATGCCAATAAATCTGACATCAAGAAATCTGACATAAGTGCAGCACTTTGTCATTGTTTAACATCGCAGGGCAACCAAGCGCATGCCATTGGCAACTTCATACAGGCCGAGGCCAGCTTTAACGAGGCGTTACAGTTTAATCCGCAAGATGCCGCATTGCTTTACAACTTGGGTAATGCACAACGCGAGCTAGGTAAACCAGCTGATGCCGCCAAACAATACCTAAAAGCGATTCAAATCAACCCCAACGATGCGGATACTTACAATAATTTAGGTAATGTGCAGCGTGAATCCGGGCAATTGGATTTAGCGATTGTAAGCTATCAGCAAGCCTTGAAATTGAACCAGAATCTACATCACGCTAAGGTGCATCTCGTGCATCAAAAACAGCATATTTGTTATTGGCAAGGTTTAGAAGATGATATTGCTGAAATTTGCCATTGGGTAACAACCCAACCCAGCGCACAAATATCGCCCTTTGCATTTTTAGCCATGCCAGGCACCACGGCTAAAGAACAGTTGATCTGCGCAAATAACTGGGTGAATAATCGTTATGCAGCATTAGTTGCACATGGCAGGAAGCTTGATTTTAAATATTCGCCTGCCAATAAAAAAATAAAAATCGGCTATTTATCTGCCGACTTCAGGCTGCACCCACTCGCCTTTCTGGTGAGTGAATTAATAGAACTGCATGATAGAAGTCAGTTTGAAATTATTGCATTTTCATACGGCGTTGATGATAAATCCAATGCCAGAGCCAGGCTGGAAAAGGCTTTCGACCAATTCCATGATATTCGTCACTTATCTGAAATTGATGCGGCAAAAAAAATAAATGCCTGCAACATTGATATGTTGGTCGATTTAACCGGCTTTACACAAACCAGCCGAAGCGGCATTGCTGCGTTGCGCCCCGCCCCTGTTAACGTCAACTGGCTTGGCTTTCCCGGGACGATGGGAGCGTTAAATGACAAACCCTTGTTTGATTATATTTTAACGGACAGCTTTATCAGCCCAGCTGAAACTGCCAATCACTACGCCGAAAAACTAGCCATATTGCCACATTGCTATCAGCCGAATGACCGTAAACGCCCGGTCAGCAAAACACCCTTGCGAGCGGCCTGCGGCCTGCCTGAAGGCGCTTTTGTATTTTGCTGCTTTAACCAGACATTCAAAATCACACCTGATGTTTTTGCTGTATGGATGCGCTTGCTTAAAGCCGTACCTAACAGCGTACTCTGGTTGCTTGATTGCAACATCTGGGCGAAACAAAATCTCATACGTGAGGCTACAGCACAAGGTGTGAACGAAGATAAGTTGATTTTTGCACCACGTGTCGCCATTGCCGACCATTTGGCGCGCCATGCACATGCCGATTTGTTTTTAGATACATTGCCCTACAACGCACACACCACCTGCAGTGATGCTTTATGGATGGGCCTACCGGTATTAACGTGTGCCGGCAATACATTTGCAGCACGTGTTGCAGGCAGTTTATTAAACGCAGTAAACTTAACTGAACTTATTACATATAATCTGCAAGACTATGAAAAAAAAGCACTTTACCTTGTAAATAATTCTGATAATTTACTAATAATTAGACAGAAATTACTGGCTGATAGAATGTCATTAGCTTTATTTGATACAAATGAATTCGTCAGATCACTGGAAGATATTTATCAAAAAATGTGGGAACGTCTTCTATAAGCGACGCTCGGAATGACCGTGTTTGAATTTTTTAGCCAAATAAATGCCCTGGCAAAGGCCTCTTTAATGCTTTTATGCTAAAGTCACAAAAATTGTATTTCGCACAGACATCTACAAAAACACCCTAGGAAACAACATGGCAGCAATCGACATCACCCCCATCTTAAAATTCATGCTGGATAAAGGCGGTTCAGACCTGTTTTTTAGTACTGGCGCGGCCATACACATTGAAATTGAAGGAGATACTTTGCCCATCAATACCCAAGTCATGGCGCCTGGCATGATTAAAGAAATTGCTTATTCACTCATGAGTGCTGACCAGATTAAAGAATTTGAAGCAACACTGGAATGTAATTTTGCGATTGGGAAAAAAGACGTTGGCCGTTTCCGCGTCAATGTATTCCGGCAACGTGGCGAAGTAGGTATGGTCATCCGTCACATTAAGACGGATATTCCATCCATTGAAAGTTTAGGCTTACCTCCGATATTAAATGAGTTAATCATGCGCAAACGTGGACTCATTTTAATTGTCGGCTCCACTGGTTCTGGCAAAACGACTACACTCGCCGCGATGATTGATTATCGTAATGCAACCAGCACAGGGCATATTCTTACGCTTGAAGACCCGATTGAGTTTATCCATAATCATAAAAAATCTGTGGTGGACCAACGTGAAGTTGGCATCGATACCTTGTCATTTGAAAATGGCCTTAAAAATGCCATGCGCCAAGCGCCGGATGTGATTTTGATTGGTGAAGTACGTGATATGGAAGGGATGAAAAATGCCCTTGCCTATGCGGAAACAGGCCATTTGTGCCTGGCTACATTGCACGCTAACAACGCCAATCAAGCGCTTGAACGCGTTATTTCATTCTTTCCCGAAGACGGTAAAACAGGCTTGCTGCTTGGCATGTCGATGAACCTGGTATCAATTGTTTCTCAGCGGCTAATTCCTGGCAAACACAGTAAGCGCGTTGCTGCTACCGAGGTGATGATTAACACACCTTACATTGCCGAACTGATTCAAAAACAGAAAATCGGCGATATTAAAGAGAGCATGGCAGACAGTACCGATATTGGCATGGGCACGTTTGACCAATCCTTATTCAGGTTATTCGCTAATGGTAAAATTGATGAGGATCAGGCACTTGCCAATGCTGATTCACGCAATGACCTATCACTTAAAATTCGTTTTGCCGCAGAAGGCAATCGTACCAGCAGTTTCAGTAGCTAATTACAACGTTACCAGCCCTAGTCGCTATGGTTGCTCGCTGCAAATACCGCAGCAGCTACAATCAAACCGCCACCCAGCCATTCATTCCAGGTCATTACCTCGTGTGCCAGGTAATACGAAGCGATTGCGGCCACTACCAGTTCAAATAAAAATAGTACCGATGCACGGGTTGCGGCAATGTGAGTTACGCCGTATTGCACAAATAAAGTTGCAGCCATCAGCAATAAAGCAATGATGACCATCACCAGCCAATTCGTCATATTAAAAACCGTGGGTAACGTAAAGGCTCCATCGATTAACGGCATAAAGAGCGCCGACACCAATAGCACGCCTATCCATACAGCAAAAGATTTTGCCTGCAAACTTAAATGGCTGGACTTGCGGGTAATAACATTGGTGAGCGAAAATCCCATGCCAGATGATAAAGCCAGCCACTCTGCTGTATTTCTTGGTAGCGGCAAGCCGCCTAATTCAGGGTCATACAGCATAATAAATGCACCTACTAATGAAGCAGCAATGGCCATGTAACCCACAGCATGGGTTTTTTCTTTTAACCAGAAATGTGCCAGTAGCAATGTCCAAATGGGCGATAAATAAAACAACAGCATCACGCGCATCACTTCGCCATCTATGACTGCAAGCACATATGCCAGATTCGTCCAGCCCGCAACAATAGTTAACCAAATAATGCTCTTGGGTTGGGTAAACGCGCCGCGCCAGTACCTGGCAAACAAAATGCAGCTGAACAACAAGGCAATGGCATAAGTATAAAAGCTGGCAGCCACACCGGAAATCCCTGCATTGTCCATCAAGCGGTACGGATACCAAATCACGCCCCAGCACAACGCACCAAAAAGCAGGCCAAATACGGCAAAAGCGTTTTTATTCTGATTGTTCAATGTTATGCCTGTTCAATGTTATGCCTGCTCACTATAATGTTGCCTATGAATCCAAATCTAAATTTACTGCAACCTTACCCATTTCAACGTCTGCGCGATTTATTCAAAGGTACCACGCCTAACGCAAACTTTACGCCGATTAACCTATCCATAGGCGAACCTAAACACGCCACGCCACAGCTGATTAAAGACGCGCTGGTCGATAATTTAGCAGGTTTGGCCAGTTACCCTAGCACGATTGGCTCAACGGCTTTACGTGAGGCGATTTCTAATTGGATTTCACGCCGTTACGGTGTGCCTACCTTAAACCCTGAAACCGCTATTTTACCTGTAACAGGCAGTCGTGAGGCGCTATTTGCCTTTGCACAAGTAATCATAGACAAATCCAGAATTAAACCCATAGGAATTAAACCAGTAGTGATCTCACCTAATCCTTTTTATCAGATTTACGAAGGTGCGACTTTTTTAGCAGGGGCAGAACCCTATTTTTTAAATACATTACCCGAAAATAACTATGTGATGGACTTTGCAAGCGTACCAGTGGATGTGTTAAATCGTACGCAACTTGTATATGTCTGCAGCCCTGGCAACCCTTCTGGCAAGGTCATGACCTTAGCACAGTGGAAAAGCATTTTTGAACTATCTGATCAATATGGTTTTGTGATTGCCGCTGACGAATGTTATTCTGAAATTTATTTTGACGAGGCAACTCCGCCACTAGGCGCACTACAAGCCGCTCACGAACTAGGCCGAGATTACAAAAATCTCATCATTTTCAGTTCCCTGTCCAAACGCTCAAACGTGCCTGGCATGCGCTCAGGCTTTGTGGCAGGCGATGAGAAAATTATCGAAAAATTCGCGTTGTACCGTACCTATCATGGCTGCGCAATGAATCCCGCAGTGCAGGCCGCAAGCATGGCCGCATGGAACGATGAGGCCCACGTGGTTGAAAACCGTAGACTTTATGCAGAAAAATTTAAAGCTGTCACGCCGATGTTGAAAGAGGTATTGCAAGTCGACATGCCCGATGCGGCCTTTTACTTGTGGGCTAAAAGCGAACTACCCGATACTGAATTCGCCTTGAAACTGTATCAGGATTTCAACATCACCGTGTTACCAGGCAGCTATTTGGCGCGTGAGGCGCATGGCATCAATCCTGGGCAGAATTTTGTGCGGTTGGCGCTGGTGGCAAATTTAGATGAATGTGTGGAAGCAGCAAAGCGGATACAAACCTCAATGTAATCAGGCATACCCGATAGTTAATTGATTTTGTATTTTGTTGTAGTTAGAAAAAAGATTAAATGATTAAAATAGGAAGTTGCCTCAAACTTGGATTTCTAGAAAGCGGGCTTTTACAAAGAGTTAATTCGAGCAATTGCGGTAGTTCAATCTTCAGTGTGAAATGATAGTGTTAACATTTATCCAGTACAGTCTTTGATGGGGCATGATATAAATGGCGGTTATTGACATAGAAAAACTTAAAGCATCCTTTAATGACGATGGTTATATTGTCGTTAAGAACCTCTTTTCTGAAGCAGAAATGCTTTCCCTGCTAAAGGAAATTGAAGTTGCAGAATGTGTCGAAACTATTAGCAGTCCAGCCAAAACGCTGTCAAAAGGTACGATGATTTTTCGTAGTAACCTTTTTTACAATAGCAAGAAAATTCAAGATTTCATTTCACAGCAAAAAATTATTGATTTACTCAAGAATTTTGCTGGTAATAATATATGGGCTAGATGGGACCAGGCTGTTGGAAAAGGACCCAACTCTGCCACATTCCCCTGGCATCAGGATAACGGCTACAGTCGACTTCCACATCAATACTTCCAGCTCTGGATTGCCGTCACTAAATCTACAGCTGAAAATGGAACCCTCCTAATTTCTCCAGGTAGTCACACACTTGGGCATTTACCCCACAAGCTGGATGGCACGCATTTGCATTATGACGGTGAAGTGGCAAACCCAATAATGATTGAGGCAGAGCAAGGGGATGCTATTATTTTTTCGTCATTTACTCTGCACGCCACTATGCCAAATATAACAAGAAATGACACACGCTGGGCTTATGTTATTGAGTACATTTCACTTGACCACTATGACCCAACCGTTCCCTGCCCTTACTTTGTTGTTGCTCGCAATGGGAAAAGTACGCAAGAATTCATTAAAAAACACCCTAATTTGAAATTAAGGGACAAGGTCAAGCATAAACTCCAGTCTGCTAAGAAAAAATTAAAGAATTTGTTAAAGCCGTCC
>PHCL01000068.1 GCA_002842195.1 Betaproteobacteria bacterium HGW-Betaproteobacteria-20
TGGTGAAGCCGGCGCAACGCTGTGAGCTACTGTAGCGGGAGCTGCTTTTGGAGCATCTTCAACTGTAGCAGAGGAGGCTGGCGCAGTGGACGCATCAGTTTTTGGCGCGGAAGGTGTGGCGCAGCATTTAGATTTACGGCAACACATGTAACGACACATGATCCAATTGAGTAGCCAGCCAGTGAGTGCGCCTAATAAAAACCACCAAAAAAAGCATGAAAACATAATTGACTCCTAGTGTTTGTATGAATACCGGTTGTTAAAATATCAAGGGGTGAGATAGCGTTATTGAACGCTATTTATTGTGATGCGTCAATGTGCTACATTTTTGCATCACAAAAATTAACAAAATGATTAGCTTTGATACACCACTTGCCCATGTATCAGTGTTGTTTTAACCTTGCCAGCCATTTCCAGGCCATTAAATGGGGTGTTTTTACCTTGGCTTTTTAATGCGCCAGGGCTAACTTTCCAATACTCAGCTGCATTGAAAATACAAATGTCTGCATCGCTGTTTATACTTAAATCTCCTGCTGGTATACCCAAAATTTGTGCTGAAGTTTGACTAACCAGTTTTATTGCACGCAATAAACTTACATTTTCCTGCTGCGCCCATTTTAAGGTGAGTGCCAGTAGCAACTCTAAGCCTGTTGCGCCAATTTCAGCTTCTGCAAACGGTGCTAGTTTAGCGTCGTCATCTACCGGGGTGTGGTCGGAGCAAATGGCATCAATCGTGCCATCTTTTAAGCCGGCGCTCAATGCTTCTTTGTCTCGCTGAGTTCTTAGTGGCGGCTTCAGGTGGCAATTGGAATTAAAATAGCCAATATCATGCTCGGTGAGGTGCAATTGGTTCGCGCTAACATCGCAGCTAATATTAGGGTTTTGCTTTTTGGCCTCGCGTATCATGTCCACGCCTTCAGCGGTGGATAGCCGGTTAATGTGTACACGCGCACCGGTTTCTTTGGCGATGCGTAATATGCTGGCAAGCGCGAGTGTTTCAGCCGCGCTAGGGATGCCTTTTAGCCCGAGTCTGCTGGCAACTTCACCATCGTGCGCAACACCATCTTTGGCTAAAAACGGTTCTTCTGCGTGTAAAAACAGCGTAAAACCAAAGGTTGCCGCGTATTCCATGGTGCGCCACAATACTTGCGTATCGGTAATGGCGATATTCGCCTGCGAGAATCCGACACAGCCAGCCTCACGCAATGCCCCCATTTCGGAGAGCGCATTGCCTTGCAGTTGGCGCGTGAGTGCGCCGAGTGGATAAACATGAGCAAGATTAAGCTGTTTGGCACGATGCTTCAGCATTTCCACCAACCCTGGTTCATCTAACACTGGGTCAGTATCAGGCGGGCAAGCAAGGCTAGTTACGCCACCAGTTACTGCAGCTTGAAGCTCACTGACCAATGTTGCCTTGTATTCATCACCAGGTTCACGCAGCCTTGCAGACAAATCAACCAAACCTGGGCAGACGATTAAGTTGCTGGCATCGATGGTTTGATTCGCCACAAAGCCTGCAGGCATTTCTCCTAAAGCGACGATTTTTCCGGCAGCAATGAACACATCGAGTTTGCTATCAATATTATTTTTTGGGTCTAATACACGCCCATTTTTGATGTGGATTTTCATGATTGGGTCCCTGATGTTTGGCTTGTAGTCGCTTGGCCACCTGCCAGCATAGCCATCACTGCCATGCGAATGGCAATGCCATAAGTGACTTGCGGCAGTATTACAGACTGCGCACCATCTGCTACGCCAGAGTCAATTTCTACACCGCGGTTCATTGGGCCTGGGTGCAACACTATTGCATCAGGTTTTGCCAAGCTTAGTTTGTCTTGTGTAAGACCGTAAGTTTTATAATATTCTTGCGCACTAGGCAGCATTGCGCCATTCATACGCTCGTTTTGCAGGCGTAACATCATGACCACATCCGCATCTTTTAGCCCGGCTTGCATGTCGTGAAAAATATGCACACCCAACTTATCGACTTGTGCGGGCAATAGCGTTTTTGGTGCAATCACACGTATTTCAGGCACGCCCAGCGTAGTCAGCGCGTGAATCTCACTGCGCGCAACGCGCGAGTGCAGCACATCGCCGACAATCGCCACTCTTAGATTGTGTAAGTCCGGCTTGTATTTGCGGATGGTAAATATATCCAGCAAACCTTGCGTGGGGTGAGAATGACGGCCATCACCCGCGTTAATTACGTGAATATGGTCAGGTACATGTTTGGCAATAAAATGTGCCGCACCAGATTGCGAATGGCGCACCACAAACATATCGGCATGCATGGCAATCAAGTTGTCCACCGTGTCTAAAATCGTTTCACCTTTAGATTGCGAGGAGGTGTTAACATTTAAGCTAATCACATCTGCCGAAAGCCGCTTGGCCGCGATTTCAAAGGTGGTGCGAGTACGTGTGCTATTTTCAAAAAACAGATTACACACGGTTTTACCGCGCAACAATGGCACTTTTTTAACTTCACGCTCGGCCACGCCGACAAATGATTCGGCGGTATCCAATATTTGGTTAAGTATTTTTTTTGGCAGGCCTTCAATCGAAAGAAGGTGCCGTAAGCGGCCGTCAGCATCTAATTGAGGGTTGTTCATGCTTGTGTTGTACCTGGTATAGGTTGAAGTTCTGGGCTTTGGAGTTCAAAGCTTTTGGGTTCGAGACTTTGGAGTTCGAGATTTAAAGTGCCGTCAACATTTTGTATCAGTTGTAAATTTTGTGACGCATCTAATACTATTTCTGCGGCTGCTATCTGCGGCGTAATCGGCAGTTCACGCCCGCCACGATTCACTAATGCAATCAGGCTGATACTGGCAGGGCGACCATAATCAAATAACTCATTCATGGCAGCGCGCGTAGTGCGGCCAGTGTAAAAAACGTCGTCGATTAAAATAATATGTTTATTTTCAACATCGAACGGGATTTGACTGGGACGATTTTCAGCTTTTAGGCCACGCATTTCATAGTCATCTCGATAAAATGAAACATCAAGAATGCCGTGTTCAACCGCATGAGCGGCAATGTCTTTTTCTAGTAAAACGAGCAACCGCTGCATCAGCCAAACGCCGCCACTTTGAATGCCCACCAATGCCGTATTGGTTTGCAGCAGCGGTTTAAGTTGTGCTGCCAAGGTTTTTAGCAGGTTCTCTGCGCTAGGAAGATTGTCCGGGAGTTTAATGTTTTCTGAAGTCATTTTGCTATTTACTCGTAATTTTCATTATCATAATTCAAGTTTAAATGCTGTCAAAATAGCTTTGTAATATGGTCTGTGCCGCCACTTGGTCTAACATTGCCTTTTGCGCGCGACCTTTAATGCCGGTTTGATTCAATTTATTACTTGCTTCAACTGAGCTGTAGCGCTCATCAACCAGCATGACAGGAATATTAAAACGACCATTGAGCCGTCTGGCAAATTTTTTGCAAAGTTGTGTCACATTGGTTTCAGCACCGTCTGCGTTCAGTGGCAGGCCTACGATAAGTAATTTTGGCTGCCATTCTTTAATGAGCTTATTAATGACTTCAAAGCGCACTTGGTTGCCTTCGTTATCTATGGTGGTGAGTGGATTGGCACTTGTTAATAAGTGCTCGCCTACTGCAACCCCTATGCGTTGCTCGCCAAAATCAAAGCATAACACGGTGCTGGCAAGTACAGATTTGGCATCGTAAACATTTTCATTATCAATGAGCAGCATGATTAGTTTACGCGCCCTTCGACAAGCTCCGGGAACGAAAAGCTGTTGCCATTAAGCATGCCCCGCCACATCGGACAACATTGCGGGGTCTATACCCAGCAAGGCCAGCGTTGCATTAAGTTTATCGTCATGCCTGGTTTCGTACAGGATTTTATGCAACGTCTCTACGTCTTTGGCCTGCACAGATAACCAGGAGTTTTGCTTAATTTCTTGCTCAAGTTGCCCCGGGGTCCAGCCGGCGTAGCCCAATGTCAGCAACATTTTTTCCGGGCCGGCACCAATCGCAACAGATTCTAAAATATCTTTTGAAGTGGTGAGTGCGATATTTTCGCTAATGGTGATGGTGCTATCCCATTCTCCGGCAATGGTTTCATGCAGAACGAAACCACGCTCAGGTTGCACCGGACCACCATACAGTACATGTTGTTGTGCCACTATGCTATTGAGCAATTCGACATTTATTTTTTCAAATAATGTTTCATAAGTTACGTCAGTGGGGCGGTTAATCATTACACCCATTGCACCTTCTTGATTATGCGTGCATATAAAGGTGACGGATTTCGAAAAAAAAGGATCGGTCATGGCTGGCATGGCGATGAGAAAATGACCGGTGAGATTGATGTTTTCCAATGCTTGTATCCTACCATATCTAATTGTTTATTAAAGTTAAGTATTTTTTTTCTGCTTCTAAATATCCTGTCACTTCCAGGCCAAACCCTGCCATGCTGGGCATTTTTCGCGGTGTCGCGAGCAGCTTCATTTTGCCCACGCCGCAATCTAGTAATATTTGCGAGCCTATGCCATAGGTACGCAGTTCCTGATTGATGCGGACCGGTTCATCGGCACCTTGAATGCGCTCCACAATGGCCTCGCCGGTTTCTTGCTGATGCAATAACACCATGACGCCCGCATCTGCACCGGCAATAACCTTCATGGCTTCCAGCGTATTCCAGCTATGCGAGCAACTTGAGCTATCAAGTAAATCAAATATTGAAAGTGGCTCATGCACGCGGACCAGCGTTTCTTGCGTTGGTGTTGGCGTCCCCTTGATTAAAGCCAGATGCGTTTCTTTAGCAATTTTATCATGGTATGCAATCAGCTTCATTTCACCATACGGCGTTTGCACTATGCGCTCTGCGGCACGTTCAACCAGGCGCTCTGTTTGGGCTCTATACTGAATCAAATCTGCAATTGTGCCGATTTTCAGGCTGTGTTCAGCGGCAAATAACATTAAATCCGGCAGGCGTGCCATGTTGCCGTCTTCTTTCAGAATCTCGCATATCACGCTCGCAGGCTCGCAGCCTGCTAAAAGTGCCAAATCGCAACCTGCCTCTGTGTGGCCGGCACGCACCAGCACGCCGCCATCCATCGCGGCGAGCGGGAAAATATGCCCCGGGCTCACAATATCCTGCGGTTTAGCGGCCCTTAAAACTGCGGCTTGCACTGTACGTGCGCGGTCTGCCGCTGAAATTCCCGTTGTTACGCCTTCTGCTGCTTCAATTGAAACAGTGAAATTAGTACCCATACGAGCACCATTTTTTTGCACCATTTTTGTCAGGTTTAGTTGGCGGCAACGCGATTCAGTCAAGGTTAAGCAAATCAGCCCGCGACCATATTTTGCCATAAAGTTGATATGTTCAGCGGTTGCGAACTCAGCCGCCAGCACTAAATCCCCTTCGTTTTCACGATTTTCATCGTCTACCAATACGACCATGTGGCCGTGTTTAATTTCTTCGATAATTTCTTTTGCTGTGCTAATCACTGATAATGTCTCTAAATAATTGTTATTACATATTCATGCAGCCTACGTTATATCGAAGCTACTTATGCGCTTTCTGCTTTCCATTCCGTCATGCGCTCCACGTAGCGTGCAATCTGGTCTACTTCTAAATTCACGCGACTGCCAGCGACTAAGTATTTAAGTGTAGTGTTTTCCAATGTGTGTGGAATCAAATTGATGCTGAACACGTCCGCAGTAATAGTGTTTACTGTCAGGCTTACGCCATTGACGCAAATTGAGCCTTTGACCGCAATGTATTTTGAAATTGCATGCGGTGCACGAACATCAAGCCGCCAGCAGTCTCCCAGTGCTTCAAAAAATACTACTTCGCCCACGCCATCGACATGACCACTCACCAAATGTCCACCCAGTCTGTCACTCAGGCGTAATGCTTTTTCCAGGTTAACGGCTTGCGGGCCATTTAAACCTGCCGTCACTGACAAAGTTTCTCTGGATACATGTGCCTCAAAATGTGAGTCGCTCAATTTAACTACTGTTAGGCAAACGCCATTCACCGCAATGCTGTCGCCGATATTCACTTCCTGCAAACCCAAAGCTGCGCAACTGATATTGAGCTTTATATCGTCAGCTGCAGCTGATGCACTTTCAATTTGACCGATAGTCTGAATGATGCCAGTAAACATAAAGAACGCCACTAATAAATACCGCATATTTTAACAGACTTGATGCGCAATATGTTTTTAAGCAGGCTATAAGCCTGTTAGAATTTAGCCTATGTTACCAATTATAAAATTACTAGGCGCTAAATTAGGCTTATCCAGACTATCCACATTTGAATTATTCGTTGGCATGCGTTATACGCGGGCTAAGCGTAAAAATCATTTCATTTCGTTTATTTCACTCACCAGTATGATAGGCATCGCGCTTGGCGTTGCGGCTTTGATTATTGTGCTTTCCGTGATGAATGGCTTTCAAAAAGACTTGCGCACGCGTATTTTGGGCGTGGCTTCGCATATGGAAATTACCGGCAGTAATAATAAGCTTGGCGATTGGCGGGATATTGTTGATTCCTCGCTTAAACATGAGCACGTATTGGCTAGCGCACCTTATATTATGGCGCAAGGTCTACTGAGTTATGATCAAGGTGTGCAGGGCGCAATTATTCGCGGTATACAGCCAGCGGCTGAAGATAAAGTAGCGGATTTAGGCAAGAATATGAAAGTGGGGCGCTTGGGTGATTTGCGCGCTGGTGAATTTGGCATTATTTTAGGTGCCGATTTAGCCTATAGCCTAGGTGCGCAGATGGGTGATAAGGTCGTGGTGATGGCACCACAGGGACAGTTTACGCCAACAGGGGTGGTGCCGCGCCTTAAGCAATTTACTGTGGTTGGTTTGTTTCAAATTGGCATGCAGGAATATGATTCTGGCCTAGTGCTCATCCATATAGAAGATGCGGCCAAGCTGTACCGCATGGGTGATAAGGTTTCCGGCGTGCGCTTAA
Source organism: Betaproteobacteria bacterium HGW-Betaproteobacteria-20 (assembly GCA_002842195.1). Classification (GTDB taxonomy): domain Bacteria; phylum Pseudomonadota; class Gammaproteobacteria; order Burkholderiales; family Methylophilaceae; genus Methylotenera. The sequence goes on from PHCL01000068.1 coordinate 6,947, forward strand.
AGTTGGATGATTTATTTAATGCGCCAAAAATTGCTAAAGAATATTCAACGCAACTTAACAATTCGCCTGGCCAATATGGTGCTTATTATGTGACGGACTGGACACAGCAACATGCAAATTTTTTTCGTGCCGTGCAAATGGAAAAACGCGTAATGTTCATCATTTTAACGCTGATAGTGGCGG
>PHCL01000069.1 GCA_002842195.1 Betaproteobacteria bacterium HGW-Betaproteobacteria-20
AGCCAGTATTTGGCTTCCCCACATAATATATGAGCTATACCAGTGCTTGGCATCCCCGCAGAATATATCTGCTAAAGCAGATTATTCATGCGTGAAAGCTCATTATTCTGAGTGAACGGGGTCGTCGCTCCTACTGATGTATGCTTCAATTTGCTTTGTGTAGCATGACATTATTTTGGGAATAGCTATAGGATGAAGCTTTGCACTCAGTTAACAAATCTGCTTTGCAATGCTTCTAAATTAAACTCACGTAAGATTGCCGCTAACCTCGCTTGCGCATTCTTACGTGGCTGACCGGTGTATTTTGCAATAATCAGTTCGTTTTTCATGGAATGTTCCCAACCGACCAGTTCGGTAACCGTTACGCTGTAACCGGCCGCTTCTAGCTGTAAACAGCGTAATACATTGGTAATCTGGCTACCGAATTCGCGGGTATGAATTGGATGCCGCCAAATTTCGCTTAAAGGCGTTTTGCCAAAACTCTCATTTTTGTGTTGTCTTAATACTTCGGCCACTTCTGCCTGGCAACATGGCACCAGCACCATATATTTAGCCTGCTTTTTTAAACCAAACTGAATCGCATCATCTGTCGCAGTATTGCAGGCATGCAACGCTGTGACTATATCTACCGTGTCTGGTAGTGTGTTTGAGGTGATTGACTGTTCAACGGTTAAATGTTCAAACTTCATGCGCTCAAAATTACACTCAGCCGCCAATGCTTTGGATTTTTCGACTAAATCAGCACGCGTTTCGATGCCTATCACCTGTCCTGCAGTATGTTGTTTGAGCAATAGATCATACAAAATGAAGCCTAAATACGATTTACCTGCACCATGATCTACCAGCGTTGGATTGGCATTATGAGTCAGCACTTCATTAAAAAGTGGCTCAATAAAATTAACCAAATGGTATACCTGCTTGAGTTTGCGACGACTATCCTGATTAAGCTTGCCATCGCGCGTGAGAATATGCAGTGCTTTAAGCAGCGCTATAGACTGATTTGGCTTGAGATCTAGTTTTAAGTTTTCAGGTATTTTTGTCATGCGTTATTTTAACTTAGGTTATGCATGCATAAGCCTGTAAAATAGCTAAAAATTATTTGAGTTTAAAATTATGGCAATTCAATGGTACCCAGGGCACATGACCCAAGCCCGTAAAAAGGCCGAGGAAACAATGGAGTTTACCGACATTGTGATTGAGGTGCTGGATGCGCGCGTGCCTGCCGCCAGCCACAACCCAATGATTGATGAAATGCGTTTATTTCGCCAGCGCCCACAACTTAAAATCTTAAATAAATCAGACTTGGCCGATCCTGTCGCAACACAAGCCTGGCTAAATTATTTTAATAAACAGCCTAATACAAAAGCCGTTGCGCTTTCATGTAAAAAAGCCGGAGAAGCGAATAAGATTCCTAAATTATGTTTAGCGCTCACGCCGCATCGCGGCACACATTTAAAACCGCTACGCATGCTGATTATGGGTATTCCTAACGTGGGTAAATCTACCTTAATGAACGCGCTGTTGAATCGTCGCGTAGCTAAAGTAGGCGATGAACCGGCGGTGACCAAAAGTCAGCAGCGTTTTGATTTATCTGAGACCATGAGCATTACCGATACACCCGGCATGATGTGGCCTAAAATTCAGTACGAAAGCGACGGCTACATGCTGGCTGCCAGCCATGCCATCGGTCGCAATGCAGTGATTGATGAAGACGTCGCGTTATTTTTAGCAGACAATTTACTCAAAAGCTACCCTGCACTACTCAACGCACGCTATAAATTAGATACCATGAAACATGAAGGCGCATATTTAGATGTGCTGAAAATGGATGGTGTAGATTTACTGGAAGCCATTGCCAAACGCCGCTCTTACAAACGCCACGATGGCTTGTGGGATACCGAAAAAACCGCAGTGGCTTTTTTAACAGATTATCGTAGCGGCGCGATTGGTAGAATTAGCCTGGAAACACCGCTAAGCCGTGAGGCAATGATAATAGGTGAGCAGCCTGTCCAAATCGCTGCAGAACCTGTGGCAGAAAACGATACGGGCAACTAAGCCACTTATCCAAGTTACTAGCTAGTCTAAGTTACTAGCTAGCGGCATTGACCCATCGCAATTTCTGCCTGCGAACACTTACTTTCTGCTTTCCCTTGTTTAACACTATCGGTAAAGATTTCCCAGCCTGACTTTTCTTTTGCAACTTCTTTTTTACTAGCTGGTTTTTTAGTCACTGTCTCTGTCACCTGGGTAGGAGGCGCTACAGACTTAGGCGCATCGTTTGCGTTTTGAACGGCATTAGCTTGAGGCACCTCAGGCGCTTGAGGCGCTTTGCTTAGACTTTCTTGCTGTGCTGGTGCTTCAACCGGTTTGATTTGATTTGATTTTTCTTGCGCTAACACCGCTTTTTGATCTGTAGCCTTAGCGCTGACTGGTGTCACATTTTTAGGCTTTACTGCCAATACCGCATCCGTCTTCGTATCAGCAGACTTTACCGGTGAATTTTCAATAACTTCATTGGGCATTAAGCCATTATCATTTGATGTCGCTGTGCCCAAAGGGCTAGTTTCAGGCAACTTTTCAACAACTGGTGCAGGCGCTGTAGTCGCAACAGGCGGACTCATTATCGTGATAACAGGCTCAGATGGTGATGAAATTAACTGAATCAAGGCATATAACCCCGCCAATATCAGCAGGCTGACTGTTACGTATTTCCAATTTACCGGGCTAGCTGCGACTGTTTCGGTTGAATGAACATTGTCGACCAAAGCCGCTGGCTGATCTTCAGTTGACTCGATATCTTTGAGCAAACGTACCGAGTAAATTTCATGGTCTCGCACGTGTTTATCTTGCTTGATGCCTGAATAATCAAACATCTGTGAAATTTCTTGCGTTAAACGCGATGTGACCTCGTAATATGAACGCGATACTAAGATTTGATTAGGCTTTGCAAAATTCATAATACGCTGTGCGACATTAATGCCATCACCGATAAGGTTTGGATGCCCATTGATGTCGCTCACTACATGCACAGGCCCCAGATTAATGCCGAAGCGCACATACAAAGGGGTTGAGCTGTGCGTATTGTTTTTTATAATTGCATCACGAATACGCATGGCCATAAACAGCGCATCCTCTGGCGAGCCCATGTAAGCAATGGCCGCACCATCTCCGGTATCTAAAATAATGCGATCTTCTTGCGCAACATCTTTAAGTGATTGATTGATTAATTCATTAAATTGATTTTTAACGTCGAGTTGTTTGAAATCCGTTGTCTTTGAATAGTCGATAATATCCAAAAAAACAATGCAGCAAATCGAAGTTTTATTGATTCTTTTATTCATAATCCGCAGTATGACCCAGTTAGTCTGACAATACTAATCTCATGATGCAAACAAAACAACACTTAAACCCTTGCAGTCTATTAGGTCATATCTATAAGTACTTGTGATTGCTACAACTTATTTTTGGTTAATTGCTTACTGAATGCAACATCAAGCTTGCTGACGCGTTTGGGCGTTTGCGGGCCGTAAGCATTCACAAAAGTGACGAAATCATCCATCATCATCGGCTCACACAAACGACTTGAATCACCCGCTTCGTTAGGCAACACCAAGCAGAACATGCCGCCACTTGTCATGGTCATTGAATATTGCGTATTACCACTGCGGCGTTTAAGCCGGTCAATCGCGGCACTTGCTTTGGTAGACCTGGTAGAGCGCATGCTGTTCCTTTAATATTTTAAAACTTAATAATTAAAGCATAATCAAGTGATTGATTATGGCATGATTTTACCGAGATAACGCATGCTAAAAACCACACAAATTAAGCTTGAATAAACACATATTACAAACCTAAAAAATCCACGAGAGAAAAATGATGCTCTGAGAGCCGCTCTGACAAAGCCTCTCAGAGCATCGTCTTCGAAGGCTTCTAAATAATCACTTATTTAAGCTTATTTAGCGAGCTATTAACTGCTGATGCATTATCCAAGTTAATCACAAATTTAATAGCTAGTTACGCACTTAAACGCTAAAATCTCACGCTTAAGTTTTACGTCTACACTCTAAAGTCTTCAAAAAGTTACACATGCTCAATTCCCTAAACTCGCCGCAGCGCGAGGCTGTTAAATATCTTGATGGCCCGTTATTAGTGCTGGCTGGTGCCGGCAGTGGCAAAACGCGTGTCATCACGCAAAAAATCAGCTATCTGATTGATGAAGCCGGTTATTCTCCCAAAGAAATCGCCGCCATTACCTTTACCAATAAAGCCGCGCGTGAGATGCAGGAACGTGTGGGTAAACTCATGCAAGGCACAAGCACTAAAGGGCTGACCATTGCCACATTCCACTCGCTCGGCCTGCAAATGCTACGCGCTGAGGCCGGCTTATTGGGCTACAAACCGCAGTTTTCCATTTTAGATTCATCCGATAGCTTTAAGATTGTGGCAGACATTTTAGCCACCACTGATAAGCAATTGTTGCGTAAAACGCAGTACCAGATTTCGTCCTGGAAAAATGGCTTTATTAGCCCTGACCAAGCCAAAGCAAGCGCGGATGAAGAACTTACGCATGCTGCCGCCAAAGTGTATCAACTTTATCAGCAAACACTCAAAGCTTATCAGGCGGTAGATTTTGATGATTTAATCAAACTGCCCGTTGAGTTATTTGAACAGCATGAAACTGCGTTGAATAAATGGCAGCGCAAGTTGCAATACTTGCTGATAGACGAATATCAGGATACCAACGCCTGCCAATATAAACTGGTAAAAATGCTCACTGGCGTGCGCGGGCAATTTACCGCAGTGGGCGATGATGACCAGGCGATTTATGGCTGGCGCGGTGCAGATGTTGAAAATCTGCGCCAGCTCACTGAAGATTTCAGCAAGCTAAAAGTCATTAAACTAGAACAAAATTACCGCTCTACAGTGCGCATCTTACGCGGCGCCAATGCCGTGATAAGCAATAATCCAAAATTATTCGAAAAAAAACTATGGAGCGATTTAGGCACGGGCGATTTAATTCAGGTATCTGCCGCCATAAGTGAAGAAGCTGAAGCTGAATCGGTGATTATGAAGCTGCAGGCCCACAAGTTTGAGAACCGCACCAAGTTTTTGGACTACGCTATTTTGTATCGCGGCAATCACCAGGCCCGTATATTTGAGCAGCAATTACGCAACCATAAAATTCCTTATACGGTTTCTGGCGGCCAATCGTTTTTTGATAAAGCCGAAATTAAAGATTTAATCAGCTACTTACGCTTGGTCGCCAATGAAGACGATGATCCGGCGTTCATCCGTGCAGCGACTACGCCAAAAAAAGGCATAGGCAACACCACACTGGAACGCCTTGGTGAATTTGCCAGCGCACATAAAATTTCACTATTCGCTGCCGCGTTTGAAGGCGATTTTCAAAGTGAAATAGGCAATAAGCAATTAGAAGATTTACTCAATTTTTGTGTATACATACAAAAAATTCAAGAACGCGCCGTGCGTGACCCCGCCGGTGAAGTGTTGAATGATTTACTCAACACCATTCAATACGAAGCATTTTTATACGACAGCGAAGAACCACGTGCTGCGGAAAGCAAATGGGCAAACGTGCTGGATTTTATCGGCTGGCTGACTAAAAAAGGCGAAGCGAATACTGAATACGGCAATGAAAGTGACGGTAAAAACCTGCTGGAACTCACGCAAATGGTCTCGTTGATGAGTATGCTGGAAGGTCGCGAGGATGGCGAGCCAGATGCGGTAAAACTCTCAACACTGCATGCCGCAAAAGGCTTGGAGTTCGGCCATGTATTTTTAATCGGCGTAGAAGAAGGCATATTGCCGCATCGCGAAAGCGTAGATGCAGGAATTTTAGATCCCACAAAAATTGAAGAAGAACGCCGCTTAATGTATGTAGGCATTACCCGCGCGCAAAAATCGCTCAACATTTCATGGTGCAAAAAACGCAAACGCGCCGGCGAAATGCAAATGTGCGAACCCAGCCGCTTTATTGCAGAACTCCCCAAAGATGACGTGCGTCATTTTGGCAACCCATTTAACGACACCGGCGCTAGTAAAGATTTTGGTAAATCTAAAATGGCAGGCATTAAAGCCATGCTTAACAAACGCAGTCACGATGAGATGTCATAAAATCAAGCTCACCAACCAAAGTCATTGAAAAGCCATAGGTAGGAGCGGCGGTCCGTTCACTCGGAATAATGCGCTTTCACGCATGAATAATCTGCTTCAGCAGATATATTCTGCGGGGATGCCAAGCACTGGTATAGCGCATATATTATGTGGGGAAGCCAAATGCTGGCTCGCGATCTACAGCGTTGCCATCGCGACGGGTCGTCGCTCCCGATGTGTGCTTCAATTAACTATGTGCGGCATGTCATTGTTTTTTGAATTAGCTATATAATTCACCCCCATATGCGATATGTGAAAATATAATTAGCCATGAACGTCGGGCGTAAACTGATGTTAATTGTTGCCGCCAGCGTCGTACTGGTGACGATTCCTGCCGCTACAGGCATTTATTTCTATGCCCAACAACAACTATTAAGCAATGAATCTGAAAATTTACTGAAAAAAACCAATGCGTTAATCACTGCGAATGCACAAGCGTTTAAGGAAGATGAACTTAGACTACAATCCCTTTCCAGCTTACTTAAAAAAACGCTTGAAGCCGCACCACTAGCAGGCGAAGTAGCCGCTTTTGATCGTTTAGTTCAGCAAGACCCGGACGGCGCTTGGCGCAGTAAACATAAAAGTATTATTGGTAACATGCAGGCAGGTTTGTTTTTGCCGCCAGATGCCCCATTAGATGCCGCACAAAAAATTCTGCACTTACGCAGCAAACAACTCTTTGATATTTTCGGGAGCTCAATCACCTCGCCTACCGGTAATATCTGGCTGGTTACTTTAGGTAAAACAGAAGTTATTTACGACAATGCTTTCCCAAATTTTGTTTCACTTATGCCAGCAAACACCGATTACACGCAAACCCCCTGGATGACCTTAGGTGACCCGGCAACAAATCCTGAACGCGGTCTGCGCTGGACACCGCCACTGTATGACCCACCCTCTAAATTATGGCTGGTAAGTGCTGTTCTGC
>PHCL01000070.1 GCA_002842195.1 Betaproteobacteria bacterium HGW-Betaproteobacteria-20
GGGTTTGCTTAATGCCGCAGCTTGTAATGGATTGATTTTTGACATCATTTAGTCCTAATTAAACGGTATAAACAGTTTATACCGTTTAATTGGCTTTGCAAATGAACTTTTTATGACAAAAGTGTTACAAAATATCCACTTCAAATTGCCAGTTTATTTTTTGCCAGGCCAAGGTTTCCTCATCTAACAAATAATAAGATTGCGGATATTTAGCAGGCCAGGATTCTGGCAGTGTTAGTCTGACGGTGTTGTTGATATAGTTAAGCTGAAATCCGCGTAGATTAGGCGTTTGGCGCGCATGACATAAAATAACAGCCAAGCGTAAACAGAGTAATTGCATGACAAATATGCGGTCAGAAAAATCAGCTTCTAAACGCTTCAGTTTACCTCTGTGACCCAATATCAATAGGCTTAAGCAATGCAACTCACTTTGAGAAAAGCCGGCCGGCTCCGTATGTTCCAGTATATAAGCGCCATGAATATGTGCATCAATCGGTGAAACAATACAGCCAATTTCATGCAGCAAGCCCGCCCAACGCAATTTACGCGCATGTGCCTGCTGTTCGCCATCGGCAAATTGAATATCCTTGCTTACTTTTTCAAATAGTTTTTCTGCAACTTCAGCGATTGTTTCTGCATGCGTTTCGTCTACATCGAATTTACGTGCCAGACGCTGCACAGATGCATTGCGTAAATCTACCATCTCATTATCACGCGCGAGCATGTCATACAATAAACCATGCCTGAGTGCACCTTTGGCAACATTCAAGGTTTCAATGTTCAATGCATCAAGCACCCCCATCATGATAGACAAGCCGCCGGCAATCACCGGCTTACGATCTTCTTTTAACCCTAATAAGCGTATCTTATCCGTGTGTTTGGCGCGTAGCAGTTCTTCTCGTAGCCAATACAGTCCTTCTTTTGTGATGGTGTCTACCGGTCTGCCATATTGTGCTAAAACATCTGCGATGGCGCCGACCGTACCTGAAGCACCATAGGCAATATCCCAGTGTTTATTGCTATATTGGTGACCTAAGGTATCGAAAATAGATTCAGCGGCAATTTCTGCACGGGTAAACGCTTTTTCCGTGAGTTCGCCTGTGCCAAAATGCTTTTGTGACCACGCAACCGAGCCTACATGCAGTGAGGCGGTGTGGTGCGAAGTAAAACCTTCGCCCAGGATAAACTCGGTAGAACGTCCACCAATATCAATTACCAGGCGCCGGTCATTCGACTGTGGTAAAAACCGGCTCACACCTTGGTAAATAAGGCGCGCCTCTTCAACACCTGAAATCACCTCCACATCAAACCCCAGTGCTTTTTTTGCAAGCTTGATGAATACCTCCCGGTTATTTGCTTCGCGTAGCGTTTGTGTGGCCACAGCGCGTACGTGCGAAGTATCAAACCCTTGCAGGCGCTCACCAAACCTAGCCAGACATCGCAAACCGCGTTCAATGGATTCTGGGCTGAGGTTATGTTCTTCGTCTAAATCGCCGCCTTGCCTAACAGCTTCTTTCAGGTATTCCACACGTTGAATATGGCCGCTGTCCAAGCGGCCAATTTCCAGCCTAAAGCTATTAGAACCTAAGTCAATTGCGGCTAGCAAGGCTTTATCGATTGGGATGTTGTCGGTATTATTTTCCATAATTTTGTATATTGTTACGATTGATTAAAACAATAATATTGTTTATTTTGTAATTATAGTTTGAAAGTTTGATGATAAAGTAGTATTAAAGTTGAATATTTGGCGCATCAACAAAGTGCATGCCCTGCGCGTGATAAAATCACACCCTATGAATACCAAGCAACTGAATAACAAGCAACCAGCTAACATCAAATTCCCCACGTTTAATTACGCTAATTTAGAAGCCGCAATGCAAACTTGCATGCAGGCGGATCGCTATGCGTTGCGTCGCAAGCTACGAGAGGTAGCAGACTGCCAGAAGTCAAAAGATGAAAAATCTGCGTTAAAAGCACAGCGTTTGTCGGCTGAAATTGCACAAAAACTACGTGCATCACAACAAAAATTCGCTGCACGGTTTGCTAGCTTACCTAAGCCGGAATATCCGCCGGAGCTGCCGGTTAGTGGCAAAAAGGATGAGATTGCGGCCGCGATTGCGGGAAATCAAGTAGTGATTATTTGCGGTGAAACCGGCTCTGGCAAAACCACGCAAATCCCGAAAATCTGTTTGGAATTAGGGCGTGGTGTATCAGGTTTAATTGGTCATACTCAGCCACGCCGTATTGCGGCGCGCTCGGTGGCCAGCCGCATTGCACAGGAACTTAAAAGCCCGTTAGGCGAAGTTGTCGGCTATAAAGTGCGTTTTAACGACAAGATAACCGATTCCAGCTACATTAAACTGATGACAGACGGTATTTTGCTGGCTGAAACGCAAGGGGATAAGTTTTTAAACGCTTATGACACCATCATTATTGATGAGGCGCATGAACGCAGCCTCAATATTGATTTTCTGCTTGGTTATCTGAAGCAATTATTACCGAAACGTCCTGATTTAAAAGTGATTGTGACTTCGGCCACGATTGATGCAGACAGATTTTCGCAACACTTTAATAGCGCCCCTGTGATTGAGGTTTCTGGCCGTACTTACCCAGTTGAAATTCGTTACAGGCCACTTGGCAAAGCAGGTTTTCGTGCCAAAGAAACGGCCGAGGCTGAGAACGCGCAGTTTGATTTAGAAGATGAAACTATTTTTGGAATTGCCAGAAAGGCCAAGACCGAGGCGCGTTGGCTGGAAGAAGATGACGAGGAAGAGGCGATTGAAGAAGCCATAATGGATGCGGCGGATGATTTGCTACGCCTAAATACTGAAAACGGGCGCGATGGAGACATTCTGGTATTTTTGCCAGGTGAGCGCGAAATTCGCGATACCGCTGAACACTTACGCAAATACCAGGGGCGTTCTGCCAAGCTGAAACATATAGAAGTATTGCCGTTGTTTGCGCGCCTGAGTATTGAAGATCAGCAGAAAATATTCAAGCCGCATAGCTCGCGCCGTATTGTGCTGGCAACCAATGTAGCAGAAACCTCGCTCACGGTGCCGGGCATTAAGTATGTGATTGATGCAGGTTTGGCACGGATGAACCGCTACAGCACCCGCGCTAAAGTCGAGCAATTGCAGATAGAAAAAATTAGCCAGGCCGCTGCTAAGCAGCGTGCAGGCCGTTGCGGGCGGGTTTCTAACGGCATTTGTGTCCGGCTCTATTCCGAACAGGATTTTGATGGTCGCCCAGAGTTTACTGAGCCGGAAATTTTACGCAGTTCACTGGCCAGTGTTATTTTGCGTATGGCGGCGTTGCGGCTGGGTGACATTGCCGAATTTCCGTTTATTGAGGCGCCTTCATCACGCTTAGTTACCGATGGATACCAATTATTGCAAGAGTTGGGCGCGGTAGATAGTAAACGCCAAATCACGGAAATTGGTCTGCAGTTGGCTAAACTGCCGCTTGACCCGCGGGTTGGCCGCATGATTTTGGCTGCAAAACGTGAGAGTTGTCTTGCTGAAATTTTGATTATTGCCAGCGTGTTAAGCATACAAGACCCACGTGAACGACCGATGGATAAACGCGAAGCGGCAGATAACGCCCATGCTAAATTTGCCGGTGAAGGCTCAGATTTTATGAGTTATCTGAAGCTTTGGGATTTTTACGACAATGCGTTAAAAACAAAAAAATCCAATAAAGACCTGCTCAATCAATGCCACAGCAATTTCTTGTCTTTTTTGCGTTTAAAAGAATGGCGTGAGTTACACGGGCAGATTAAGCAGATTACCGATGAGATGGACTTTAAACTTAACCAAAAGGAAGCCGGTTTTGAGCAAATTCACAAAGCTTTATTAGCAGGGCTACTCGGTAACATAGGCTTTAAAGATGGCGATAATGATTCCTACGCAGGTGCACGGGGTATTCGCTTTTTTGTAGCACCCGGCTCAACATTGAAGAAATTGCGTCCAAAATGGGTGATTGCCGCCGAACTGGTCGATACCAGCAAACTGTACGCGCGTTGCGTAGCGAAGATAGAGCCTGATTGGATAGAGCCTATAGCCAATCCAAACGGCTCGCGCGGTTTAACCGAGAGTCAGTACACTGACCCGCGCTGGGATAGAAAAATGGGGATGGTGAACGCCTGGGAACGCGTGTCTTTGTATGGTCTGACTATTATCCCCAAGCGCCGCGTGCATTACGGGCCAATTAACGCTAAAGAATCGCGTGAAATATTTATTCGTGAGGCGCTGGCTAATGGTGAGTTTGATACAAAATCGGCATTTTTTGCTGCAAATGAGCGCTTAATCGCCGAAATTGAAGAGTTGGAGCACAAAGCACGTAGACAAGATGTGCTGATAGATGAGCATCAATTATTTGCATTTTATGATGCCAAAATTCCAGCAGACATTTTTCAAGCAGCTACATTTGAAAAGTGGCGTGAAGATGCAGAAAAGCTGAATCCTAAGTTGTTATATCTCACGCGTGATGACTTAATGCGCCACGGTGCAGATGCGATTACTGCCGTGCAGTTTCCGGAAAAAATGCTATTGGGCGGCGTGGAAATTACGCTGAAATATCGCTTTGAACCTAGCCATGTATTGGATGGTGTGACCGCGACGATACCACTTGCCTTATTGAATCAGCTTGACCCCACATCAACAGAATGGCTGGTACCTGGCATGCTACGTGAAAAATTAACCTATTTAATTAAGGCGCTGCCTAAGACTTTTAGGCGTGTCTGTGTGCCTGTACCAGAATTTGTGACTCACTTTTTAGAGCAAACAAAAATAGGCGAGGGCGCGATTAAGCAAGTGTTGGCTGCCCACATTCAGCATGTGACTACGCTAAAGATTTCGACAGATGATTGGGCAGAACCGACGCCGGCACATTTACTCATGAATTTCAGCGTGATAGATGATGCCGGGCGTGAGTTGGCCATGGGCCGTGATTGGCATGCGCTTAAAAAACAACTGGGCTCAGCGGCGCAACTCACCTTTAGAAACACTTCACCGGATATTGAAAAAACAGGTTTAAAACAATGGGATTTCGGTGACTTGCCAGCAACCCTGAGCTTTGAGCGTGATGGCCTTAAAGTCACCGGCTACCCGGCGCTGGAGGATGATGAAGATAGTATTTCGGTCAAGTTGTTTGATACGGAACGCGAGGCTACAATTAATCATCGCAAAGGCGTGTGCCGTTTGATGCGGTTTGAGCTAAAAGAGCAAATGAAGCAGCTGGAAAAAGGCTTACCTAACTTTAACCAATATGCGCTTATTTTTCGTAATGTCATTACGCCGGAAGATCTGCGTGAAGATTTGCTGCTAGCCATTGCTGACCGTGCATTTATTGGCGAGGATGACTTGCCGCGTACCAATGCAAACTTTATGAAGCTAAAAGCGCGTGCAAGAACGCGGTTGCCAGCGGTAAGCCAGGCCGTTGCAAGGCAGGCGCAAGCCATTGCGACAGAATATCAATTGCTGCTTACACAGCAAAGCAAAATGCCCGCGACGGTGAACAGGCTAAAACGCGATTGTGAACAGCAAATTGGTCTGCTCGTATATAAAAATTGCTTCAGTCAAACGCCATGGGAGCAGTTGCAGCATGTGCCGCGTTACTTAAAAGCATTAAGATTGAGAATAGAAAAACAACCTGCCAACCCAGACCGGGATGGTAAAAACGCTGCAAGCGTAGGCTTAATCTGGCAAAAATGGCAAGATAAAATAAACGCGCTTAACCAGGCGCATTTGGATATTCCTCAGCCATTGCAAGACTATCGCTGGCTGATTGAGGAGCTACGCGTGTCACTATTCGCACAAGAACTTAAAACACCTTTTCCTGTCTCGATTAAGCGCCTTGAAAAAATGTGGCAAGATATTGGATGATCAGTCCAAGTTGTTACTTAGAATCGCTGTTACTTAGAATCGTCTTTATTTAGAATCTAAGCGGTTAAATATATTAATAAGTAGTTAAATATCAGGCGCTAAATTTAGACCGTTAAACTGTAAAATGGCAATCAACCCAACGACCAATCAACCTATTGAAGCCTTTTTGCAGGAGTCTGACTTTCTGTCGCCACGCGGCGACAAGCTGATTAGTATCAATATCAGTCGCAACACTTTGATTGCGATTATATTTTCGCTGATTATTCATGCATTGTTCTTGTCGTTAGTAGTGCCGCAGATTCAGTTTGATAGCGCTGCAGCGCCACTGCCCACCACCATGGAAGTCAGTTTAGCGCCACCACCTCCGCCCAAAATAATAGAACCAACGCCACCAGAACCGCCTCCTGAAATACCCGCAGCTAAAGTGGCGAAACCGCCGCCAAAAGTAATCACACAAAAGCCGCGCCGTAACGTAAAACCTGCTTTTACCGTACCAGAGGTGCTTGCGACGCCTAAGCCCAGCCCTGAAACCGTACCGCTCGAAGTGCCTGTAGCTAAAGAGAACACTCAAGACAATATCAGCGCGCCAACAGATATGGCCTCTTACGTTAAAGCCCGGCAGGCACAGCGGCAGGCTTTAGAGACCTATGCGGCCAGACAAAACGCAGAAGCTGTGGCGCGTGAAGTTGGCCCCAGCGCAGAGCAAATTAGAGAAGAAAGAATTAAAAATAATTTTAAAAACGGCACCAATGGCATCTTTGAAATTACCAGTTTGAACATGGTTGGGCGACGGGCAACTTTTACCTTTAAAGGCTGGACAAATGATTACAGTAACGCAAGGCGCGAATCGTTTGAAGTTGAAGCCAGCACAGGTCAGGACGTGCGTGTGGTGATGATTAGACGCATGATTACACTGATACGGCAGCATTATCAGGCCGATTTTAATTGGGAATCACAACGCTTGAGGCGCACGGTTGTTCAGTCTGCTCGCCCTGAAGATAGCGCGGGCCTGGAAGACTTTATGATGATGGAATTTTTTGGTGCTAATTATAAGAGCTATCAATAATAAGGCCACCTCTATTAATTTAATTTTCGTTGTCATACGTCGTTACTCACAAAAAATTACTCCTTATATATCAAACATATACCGCGTCATAATTTTTTATTCGCGCCTAGTCTGACTTAG
>PHCL01000071.1 GCA_002842195.1 Betaproteobacteria bacterium HGW-Betaproteobacteria-20
ATATGGAAAATCTGGTTCAACCAGCAATATTTTTTTCATTATGATTCTCCGTGGTTTAAAAACTAACTGTTAAATGAGTGTTACGTTCTGTAATAGAAAAATTACAGCGGTTATCATAACTTAAATAAGCCATGTATCGCAGGTTATAACCATTCTAACTATGCATTATGTTAGAACTAAGTTAACGATATTCCCCCGCCTTTAAATCAGTGCTTTTAAATCACTGCTTTTAAACCACTGCTTTTAAAACCAAGGCATTCAGCATGAATGGCTTCAAGTGCTTTAAGCGGGCTGTCCGCCTGCGTGATAGGTCTGCCGATGACCAGGTAATTTGCACCATTTCTCAATGCGTCTGCTGGTGTAACAATGCGCGACTGGTCGTCCTGGCTGGCGTTGGCAGGGCGTATGCCAGGGGTGACTAAACAAAAATCAGCGCCCAAGTGCGTGCGTAACATTTTGGCCTCTAGTGCGGAACATACCACACCATCCAGGCCCGCTTTTTGGGTAAGTGTGGCAAGGTTAAGTACATGGGTAGCTAACTCTGTTTGTATGCCGATTTGATTTAAGCTGGTTTGATTCATGCTGGTGAGCACGGTGACGGCAATCAGCAGCGGTTTCGTTGCCGTTGAGTTCGTTGTAGCTGAGTTAACGGCTTCACGGGCGGCTTGCATCATTTCCAGTCCGCCGCTGGCATGCACGTTGAGCATCCATACCCCTAAGTTGCTTGCTGCTATGCAAGCCTTGGCAACGGTATTGGGAATATCGTGGAATTTTAAATCCAAAAAGACACCGAAGTTTGATTGGGTTAACGATTCAACGAATTGCGGGCCTGCTGCGGTAAAAAGTTCTTTACCTACTTTTAATCTACAGAGTGCCGGGTCTAGCTGATTGACCAATCTGAGTGCGCTTGCGCTATCAGCATAGTCAAGCGCGACAATGATTTTAGGGTCATTACTGGTGGAGATTGGTAGATTAGCTAGGGTCATTTGTTTATATTCTTAGTATTTCAAATAGTTGCTGGTTCAGCAGGCAGTGCCTCCCAGGCATTACATGCCGGGCATTGCCAGTGATGATACTTGGCCTTAAAGCCGCATTGCTCGCAGTGATAGGCAGTCTTATTACCAATCGCATGGCGTACGGCTTGTTGCATCAGTTGTGTGTCTTGTGGAATGGCATTTTTACTTTGTGGATTACTGGTTTCTACAATGGCACGTGCCTGTAATAATTGATCCAATGTACTCAGGCTAGGTTTTTTAATAAGCTCATTGCGCGCTAGTTTTGCAGCACTTTCAGCGCCTTCTTCAGTCAGGGTAGCTTCGTATAATACATTGAGTAATGACGACAACTGGTAAGTTTGCAAATAGGTCCGTAATAACGCTAAGCCATCAGCGGTTTGGTTGAGCGCGCGATAGCTGGATAGTAACTTAGGCGCTATTAGACCCAAGTATTCCGGTTGTTGAAATTCAATGCGCTTCCAGGTTGAAATGGCGGCTTCATGTGCATCAGCCTCAAACTCTAAATCGCCTAGTAAGACATTGGCACGTACACAGTTCTTATTGGTATTTAATGCTTGCTCTAAATTAACTTTAGCAGTTTTCGTGTCATTGGCAAGTTTAGATTCAACCGCTATTTCACAGTAATAATGCGAGATTTCGATGCGAAAAGGTACACCGGAAAGGCGTTCTAGTTCAGTAGCAGCCTTGATAGCACGCTCCCATTCACGTTCGCGCACATAGATTTCAAGTAGTGCGCGTAGCGCAGGTTGGCGGTAACGGTCGTCATCCAGCGATTCAAATAGCTCTTCTGCGCGGTCTAGTAAACCTGCCTTCAGATAATCCTGCGCAAGCTCAGCGGTAACCGCTAATTTTTGCTGAGGTGCCAGTTCATTTTTATTGAGCAAATTGAGGTGTAAGTGAATGGCACGGTCAACCTCGCCGCGTTTTCTAAAAAGACTACCCAATGCAAAATGCAACTCCAGAGATTCTGTATTGGCTTGCACCGCCTCAGAAAAAGCTTCAATGGCTTTATCTTGTTGATTTGTAATGAGGAAATTTAAGCCTTTAAAATAGGCGGCAGGTAAAGCTGTAGATTCAGCGAGTAGCTGTTTAAGATCTACCCGTGCGGCCAGCCAGCCTAGGCTAAAAAATAAGGGCAAGACCAACAACCACCAGAACTCAAATTCCATGAGGGTTCACTTTTTTAAATATCAGCGTGTATTTTACCTGAAAATGTATTGCAGCATAAAAAAACGGCAGCCTGATGGCTGCCGTTTTTGCTTGGAACTAAAGTAATCTTTAACTTAAGTCGACACGTTAACTTAAGTCGACACGTTCGCGCAACTCTTTACCAGCTTTAAAATGCGGCACATGTTTTTCAGGCACCTGTACTTTACTGCCAGTTTTAGGGTTACGACCTAGGCGTGGTGGTCGGTAGTTCAAACTAAAACTACCAAAACCACGTATCTCAATCCGCTCGCCAGTGGCAAGGTTATCAGACATCGCATCTAAAATTGCCTTTACTGATAGCTCGGCATCTTTCACTACTAATTGCGGAAAACGTTCTGCAAGCAGAGTGATTAGTTCAGATTTAGTCATTTATGAGCCTTTATCTCGTCACTAATTAGCTTATTTTTTGCTATCAAGTTTGGCTTTTAGTAAAGCACCAAGGTTGGTTGTACCGGCAGCGGCACCATCATCTGGCACTTTTGCAGCCTCTTTAGTTTTAGCAGATTTAGCTTTAGGTTTAGCGTCAGTTTTATCTTCTGAACTGCTGGTAGCACCGGATGGATCTGCAGATAGTTGTTTCACACCTAGTGAAATACGTTCTTTTTCAACATCAATAGCCAGAATAACTGCTTGAAGTTCGTCACCTTTTTTGAAGTTACGAATTGCTTCTTCACCTGTTTGTGACCAAGACAGATCTGACAAATGTACCAGACCATCAATGCCGCCAGCCAGGCCGATAAACACGCCAAAGTCAGTAATTGATTTGATTTGACCTGAAACTTTATCGCCTTTAGCGTGCGTTGCAGAGAAGTCATCCCATGGGTTAGCTTTACATTGTTTCATACCCAATGATAAACGACGACGTGCTTCATCAATTTCAAGAATCATTACTTCAACTTCGTCACCTAGCTGTGCAAGCTTGCCCGGGTGAATATTTTTATTTGTCCAGTCCATTTCTGAAACATGCACCAAGCCTTCAATACCCGGTTCAATTTCAACAAATGCACCGTAGTCGGTCAAGTTTGAAACTTTACCGAATAAGCGCGTACTTACTGGGTAACGGCGGGTTAGAGCAACCCATGGATCATCACCTAATTGTTTAATACCTAATGAGACGCGATTTTTTTCTTGATCAAATTTCAAGATTTTTGCTTCAACTTCTTCGCCTACTGTCAGCACTTCTGATGGATGCTTAACACGACGCCAAGCCAAATCAGTAATATGCAGCAAGCCATCAATGCCGCCTAAGTCAACGAATGCGCCATAGTCTGTAATGTTTTTAACGATACCTTTAACCACGGCACCTTCAGCAAGTGAACCC
Organism: Betaproteobacteria bacterium HGW-Betaproteobacteria-20; assembly: GCA_002842195.1. Lineage (GTDB taxonomy): Bacteria > Pseudomonadota > Gammaproteobacteria > Burkholderiales > Methylophilaceae > Methylotenera. The sequence continues at coordinate 3,547 of PHCL01000071.1, forward strand.
ATCAATGCTTCACGGTCTGCACCGGCACTAACTTCCATTACAGCGCGACGTGAAACAACGATGTTATTACGTTTGCGATCAATTTTAATTACTTTCAGGTCACACTCTTTATTTTCAAAAGGTGTTGTATCTTTTACTGGACGTACGTCAACCAATGAACCTGGCAGGAAAGCCATGATGCCGTTGACAGAAACGCGTAAACCACCTTTAACTTTGCCGCTGACAAAACCTTTAATGATGCGGCCTTCGTTCATTGCATCTTCCAGATCTAACCATGTTTCCATGCGTTTAGCTTTTTCGCGTGAAAGTAAAGTTGAACCAAAGCCATCTTCCAGCTTTTCAATTAATACTTTAACAAAGTCGCCCACTTTGACTTCAATTTCGCCTTGTGCGTTTTTGAACTCTTCCGCTTTGATAACGCTTTCAGATTTTAGACCTGCGTTAACAATAACATTGTCCTGGTCAACAGAGATAACCTCGGCGGTGATTACTTCACCTGAGCGCATTTCCTGGTGAATTAGGCTTTCCTCGAAAAGCGCAGCAAAAGATTCCATGCCTGATGATGAAGCAGAAGTAGTAGATTTAGAAGTAGAAGCCATTAAATAAAATTACCTAAAAAATAATCCCACCTAGCAGTGGGGTGATTAAAAAAACCGCGAATTTTTGAGATGCGCGGACATGAAAAATATGAATGTAGAATTATAACTAAAACATTGAAAAATAAAAGACTATTTACAAATTTTATGCTGATAATTTCGTAAAATAGTGTCTACAGCGGCAGAAATACCTAAATTATCGGTTTCAAGCAATATTGCATCGTCTGCCATGACAAGTGGTGCGCTTGCTCGGCTTTGGTCTCTGGCATCACGTTCTTGCAAATCCTGCAAAATATGTTCGTAATTAGCAGGCTGACCTTTATCTAATAATTGCTGATACCGGCGCTTGGCACGTGTTGCTGTGGTTGCCGTCAGAAACACCTTTAGCAGTGCTTTTGGGAAAATTACTGTGCCCATGTCGCGGCCATCCGCCACCAAGCCAGGCGCTTTACAAAAAGCATGCTGCATATCTATCAAGGCTGCCCGTAATGGTGGATGCACCGCCACTTGAGAAGCCCCTTTGCCTATAGCTTCAGTACGGATTTCGTTTGAAACCTCCTGGCCATTCAGAAATACTTGCTCGTTAACAAACTCAATGTTGAGTGTTTTCGCACATTCGGAGACCCCTTGCGCATTATTCCACGCAATGTTTTTTTGCAGTGTCGCGAACGCGACAATACGATATAGAGCGCCAGAATCTAAATAATGAAAACCAAGTCGCGCGGCTACTAATTGTGCAACCGTACCTTTGCCAGAGGCAGAAGGGCCGTCTATGGTGATTACCGGGACGATAACGGGGATAGCGCTAGACATGTGCAATTTTCTTAAATTCTTTAAAATAATCAGGAAACGTCTTATTCACGCATTTTGGGTCGTTAATAATAATAGGCACGCCGCCTAATGAGACTAATGAGAAGCACATCGCCATGCGGTGGTCGTCATAAGTATCAATCACGGCCCCCGGCGTGAGATGTGTTGGCGGCGTAATTTCAATATAGTCTTTGCCTTCTTCAACAATTGCGCCTACTTTACGCAATTCGGTCGCCATTGCGCTTAATCTGTCTGTTTCTTTCACGCGCCAACTGGCAATATTACGCAAGGTGGTTTTGCCTTCAGCAAACAAGGCGAGAATGGCTAAAGTCATCGCAGCGTCTGGGAAGTGGTTGCAGTCCAGATTAAACCCGGTAATTTTGTTTTCTGGGGCTGTAACGCTAATCACGTTTGATGAAGAGGTGACTGGAACCCCTAAAGATTGCAAAACTTTTGCAAACTCAACATCACCTTGAATACTGTCAAAGTCAATGCCAACCACATGCAAGCCGAGCGGTAAGGGCTGATGACAGGCGATTGCGCCAGCAGCCAGGAAATACGAGGCACTAGAGGCATCACCTTCTACTGTGACTATGGCTGGATTTTTATATTGGCTATTTGCGGGAATGGTAAAACGTTGCCAGCCTTCACGTTCTACAATTACATTGAATTTCGCCATTAGATTAAGGGTAATTTCGATATAAGGCTTAGAAATCAACTCACCTACAACTGCAATAGTGGCTTGCTGTCTGGTGAGCGGCAATGCCATTAGCAACGCGGTTAAGAATTGGCTGGAAACATCGCCGCGAATTTTTATTGCCTGGCTGACATCAATTTTGGCTGGTAAAATCTTTAATGGCGGAAAACCTTGTTTTTCCAGGTATTCAATGTTTGCTCCTGCCTGACGCAGTGCATCTACCAGATCGCCGATTGGACGTTCATGCATGCGTGGCACACCGCTTAATACATAATTACCATTAGAAAAAGCCAGCGCAGCGGTAAGCGGCCTAAAAGCCGTGCCTGCATTGCCAAGAAATAAATCAACGTTTTTATTAGGAAAGTTACCATCGCAACCCGTCACGCGCCACGCATTTTCGGCAAAATTTTCTAATTTAACCCCCAGTTTTTCTAAGGCCTCGAGCATTCTGGCAGTGTCGTCAGATGCTAACAAATCCCGTATTTCTGTGGTGCCAGTGGCTAGGGCCGCCAGTAATAAAGTGCGGTTTGATATGCTTTTAGAGCCTGGTAGTGTAATCGTGCCTTCAGCATGGCTTGCGGCGGGTAGGGTGAGTTGTTCCATATTTAGCTTTCTGTCATGCCGTGCTGGACACGGGATCTCGTCAATATCTTATTATTTAATAACACCAAGACGCTGAGTGCAGTTCAGCATGACAGCGGATTTTGATTAGTGTTTGAGGTTGCCCAAGCATTACGCGCCACACTCGCACGCTCAAATAAGGCCTGCAAGCCTGCGCCATCTTCATTTTCAAGTAATTGTTTTAATTGTGACAATTCATCTTGGTAGGTACTTAATTCATTTAACAGAGCTGTTTTGTTTGCCAGGCTAATGTCACGCCACATTTCAGGGCTACTACCTGCAATACGGGTGAAGTCTCTAAATCCACTTGCAGCGAAGCTAAACAGTTGCTTTGCATTCGGGCGTGCAGCAATATCATTTACTAAAGCAAATGCCAGCAAATGCGGCAAATGGCTTACGCAGGCAAATATGCTGTCGTGTGTTTCAGCTGTCATTTCACTGATATTGGCACCACATGCCTGCCAAAGCCTGGTCACGGCTTCTATGGACTGCTTATTGGTGTTTTTAGTAGGGGTTAGCACTACGTTTTTATTAACGTATAAATCAGCCAAAGCCGCTGTCACACCACTTTTTTCGGCCCCTGCAATCGGGTGGCCGCCTATAAACTGATTAAACTGCTCCCCTAAGATTTCTTTTGCACATCGTAAAACATCAGCCTTGGTGCTACCGGCATCGGTAATTACAGTCAATGCATCTAAGTGTGGTTTGATTGAAGTCAGTATGGCGGGAGTTTGTGCCACGGGTGCCGCAATTAACACAATATCTGCGTCTTTAAGTGAAAGCGCAACGTC
>PHCL01000072.1 GCA_002842195.1 Betaproteobacteria bacterium HGW-Betaproteobacteria-20
CATACGCCACCATAATCACGCGCCAATCCAAAATTCAAAAAGATACTTTTAGCATGGCCAATATGCAAATATCCATTTGGTTCCGGTGGAAAGCGTGTGCGGATTTTTGCAGCATCTAATTCGGCAGTCGCATGGTGCGCTGCATCGCCAGGGCTGCCTGCCCATTTTCGCGTTTGGTAAACGCCTTGCTCAATATCTTTTTCCACTATCGCGCGAATAAAATTAGAACCTAGTGGAATGGGTGTTTTTTCTGATGCCATGATTTTTACTTAACATTTAAACAAAATAATGGTGCTTATTTTACACTGTAATTTTTATCATTCCGATGAAAGTCGGAATTCGGTGATTTATTATTAATAAAGAAGCTGGATTCTGAGCTTCATCGGAATGATGGCTTGTGTGTTGTAAACCAGGCCTGTGTTAATATCCAGCTTGATTATGAACAATTTAACTTTCCCTATTTTAAAGCTGTTGGCGGATGGCAAATTTCACTCTGGCGAGGATATTGCCCGACAACTGAAAGTCTCGCGTGCTACGGTTTGGAACGCGCTGCAATACGCAGATAAACTAGGTATCGAGGTTTTTTCAGTACGTGGTCGCGGCTATAAATTGCCACAAGCAGTCACATTACTAGATGAGCAAGTAATCTTGAATATGCTTGGTGAGCAGCGGATATGGCTAAAACTGGAGATTCATGATCATTTAGAATCCACCAATACCTATTTAATGAAAAAATTAAGTGACGGACAATCCCACGCAAACTGTGTCGCAGCCAACTTGCAAACCAATGGTCGCGGCAGACGCGGTCGCACCTGGCAAGCAGGCTTGGGGGTGAGTTTAACTTTTTCATTATTGTGGCGTTTTCCGTGTGGCGCCTCCGCATTATCTGGTTTAAGTTTGGCGGTGGGCGTTGCTCTGGTTCGCGCCCTGCATAGCTTTGGCATCACCCAGGCGCAACTCAAATGGCCAAATGACGTACTGGTTGTTGACAAAAATATGCGTCGTGAAAAATTGGCGGGAATATTGATTGAGTTGCAAGGTGATATGGAAGGCCCAAGCACTGCAATAATCGGCGTGGGTGTAAATTTAAATCTGTCAGAAAAAATCAAACAACAAATTGACCAACCAGCGATTGATTTAGCTAGCGTTGCTACTCACACCATCAACCCAAACGAACTACTAGGCGTTTTGCTTAAAAATTTGCTAGAAGTGCTGGAAAATTTTGAACAGAATGGTTTTGCGAATATGTATGATGAATGGGTAACGCATCATGCGTATCACCTGCAACAAGTGCGTATGTTAATGCCAGATGGACGCGAAATATTGGGAATGGTGCAAGGCATTGCTGAGGACGGAAATTTACTAGTTGAAACCAGTAACGGCTTACAGCGGTTTGCTTCGGGTGAAATTAGCTTACGTGATGTTGTTTTGTAGATGCGGGTGTTCAGGCGCCTTCTCATACGAATAATATGCTTCTGCAGATATATTTTATGGGGAATGCTAAGCGCTGGTATTGCGCTTAGCCAAGTAGGGTGGGGTTTTAACCCCACGCGTTACGACTTTGCAACGCCTCTGCGTGGGGTTAAAACCCCACCCCTACAAAATCTCAATTCTCCCCATTGATTAATGACTACAGCAAGCGTAGCCTTAATGGAGCAAAGCGAAATCAAGGTATGTCGAATCATTCAATTACCCTCGATTTCATTACATTGCATTGAGGCTACGCTTGCTAATCGCTGGTATTGCGCTTAGCAAGTCTGAATGACTGTGATGCAAATATACTTAATACTTTAGCGTTAGTCCTACATTCACTGAACGACCAATACCCGGCACCGTCACTCCATGCAACACACCTGTACCCATCGTTGCACCTTGTCCAAGATACGCCCCGCCTAATGGATCTGCATAGAATTTATCAAATACGTTTTCAACACCTAAGTCTAAACGCGCGTATTTCCATTCATAACTACTGTAAATATTAACTAAGCCATAACCTGCCGTTTTAAGTTCTTTACGCATGGCTTGCACATTGTTTTTACTATCTACCAGCTTGGTTTGAATAGTGTTAGTCCAACCACCGAGTCTGTGTTCAAGCGCAAATTTGGCATTGAGTGGCATAATGTTGTATAAATCATCGCCTGTATCGAGATTTTTACCACGTACATAATTTAACGCGCCTATAGCACTCAAGCTACCAAAGCCGCCGCCACGGAATAACGACATTTGTCCTGATACATCCACACCATATAGACGTGCAGTTTGATTATCTAAACTTAAGTTCACAAAGCCATCAGTTCTAGCGGCGCACACTTTTCCTACCTTGGCACACGCGACGGCGTCAATGTAATCATCCACATAAGTTATGTAAGGTGTGGCTGTAAGCTGCCAGTCTTGTTGTACTGCATCGCGCCAGTTAGCGGTTGCGCTCAAGGTATGAGCGGTTTCAGCTTTTAACTTCAAATTACCTACGTAGCCATTGCCATCACCATATAGGTTATTCATGTTCATCACCATGGTGTTGCTATTAGCCCAGGCAAAGCGCTCATACACATTCGGCGAACGCGTTTTCATGGCGTAGCCTGCCTCATAGGTTTGACTAGCATCTGGGGTGAAGCGTACCAATGCCGTGCTATCGACATTATTATCGGTTTTAGAGCGGTCTGACTTATTAAAAACTGTGGCTGCCGCGCCATACATCAGGACGTTGTAGCCTTGTACATTACCTGCATTCATTTTCACTGTGCTACTACGCAAACCTAATAGCGACAACCATTGTGTATTCCACTTGGCTTCCCATTCTGCAAACACATCGTAACGATCACGTTGCCCGTTGTTGACATTCCAAAAAGTATTTGGCGACATCGCTGGTGCAGGTGGAGAGGCTCGCCAGTAGTCATCTAAACGATAGCGCTGATATTCTGTACCTACACGCAATACGTCACGCTGTGAAAGATTGATGTCACCTTGCACATTAACACCCGAGGTTTTGCCTTCGGTATCCATGGGCATTCCCGCCACCTTGCCTGTGGCACCATACCAAAACAATTTATCGTCACCAAATTGCATGCTGTGACGTGTTCTTTCATGATAAGCACGTGCGGCTAAGTTTCCCCACCCATACTGCCCAGCGTAGCTCAGGTTGTATTGCTGGCTATCATTATCTGTCATATCCATGCGCTGATTCACGAAACCTTGAGAAGGAATATCTTGCCAGCCTAATTTTAGCTCTAACAAATGATTATCAAGATTTACGCCAAATGCCAATGCCTGGTTGCGAGATTTATAGTAACTAGAACCAACTTCGTCTCCTGCAAGATGCCCCCTATCTTTGGTTCTATCAGTAGAGGCATTTACAGCCGCTAAACCCGACGGTTTGAATTTACCGCCAGCCTTATAATTATTGGCTTCAACGGTTGAACCTGTATATCGCATATAAGCTTTATCATTCGCAACACTGGTAGATAAATTTATACCGCGTGCATCATTATTGCTACGATAAAACGTACCCATTTGCGCATTAATCAGCAAATCCTGTCCTGCCTGGGAAAATTCCGGCGCAGCAGAATTCACTAATATGGTACCTGCAATGCTATCTCCACCCACACTCACGGGCGTGATGCCAGCGAATACTTTAATATTATTTACATTGCTTAGGTCAATATATGAAAGCGGCGGCGTCATGTGGTTAGCACAGCTCGAAATTAAATCCATTCCATCGACTTTAATGCGGATGCGGTCATCAGCCAGACCGTGAATCACGGGTAAACTGGATACACCACCTGCACGATACAAACTTATGCCTGGTTCATCACTTAACAGCGATGCGGTATCACTGGTTTCACGGAATGAGGGACTACTTTCATATAATCTCGCGGCACGCACTTCTACACCGGGCAATATTAAATCTTCAGCAAAGGCTATACCTGAAATAACGCACAACAAACATGATGCTAAAATATTTGATGTTAAAATGCCGGACAAAATATTTTTTTTAAACTTGAACTGCTGCATCATATAATAACCTTTTTAAATAAATGGCTATTCTACTTTTTTAAAATAATATTGAGAATGTGACATGATGTCGCACCTAGCCCTAATGTTTCAGGTTAAACACATATGCTATTAACGATAGATGCTGGCAACACCCGCGTTAAATGGGGGGTATTCAATGCTGAAGGCATCATGCTTGAGTATGGCGCGTGCCTGAACGCAGACCTGACAACAGTGCAGTTGCCAAAAGCAGCCTGCGCGGTTGTTTCAAATGTTGCCGGTGATAAAGTAAAGGCACTGCTTGAAAAATTATTGGTTAACTATTTTCAAGTCAATTGGGTAAAAGCGCAAACTACAGCTTGCGGTGTGACCAATGCTTATGTAGAGGCAGAGACACTAGGCACAGATCGCTGGGCAGCACTGATTGCAGCGTGGCACATAAGCCAAAAACCTAGCGTTGTAGTAAACGCTGGCACAGCCATTACGATAGATGTTTTAAATGCTACTGGCATTTTTTTGGGTGGCACCATCATGCCTGGTCTGCGTCTGATGCGCGAATCGCTTAACCGTAACGCTGCCAGGTTATCTGTGGGTGTGGGTGAAGTCAAAGCGTTTCCAATCAATACGCAAGATGCTATTGAAACAGGTTGCATGAATGCCGCTTTGGCTTCAATCATGATGATGGCTGAGCGCATGCAAAGTCACCACGGCAGCCCGCCAGCCATTATAATCACAGGTGGCGACGCACAAATTATTAAAGATAATTTAATCGCCAGCATAACAAACCACACGCTAATCGTTGATAATTTGGTTTTACAGGGTTTGTATCTGCTAGAAAAACTGAGAACTCAAGATGCTTGAAATCTCAAAATATTATAATAAAGCGAACGGTAATGAAAAAAATAGTTTGGTTGTTAGTATTCATCAACATAGGCCTATTTGCCTATTTTAATTTAGAACACATTATCCCTGGTGCACCGAAAGCAACGCGAGCAGAGATAAATCCTGAAAAAATCAACGTATTGTCACCACAGCAAATCAATGCCTTGCCAAAAAAATCGGCTGGGGCGCTTACGCCAGATGCAGTCTCTACCAATGCGGTTGCGACCTCAACTGCGAACGTAGAAGCCTCATGCTATGAATGGGGTATATTTTCAACCGTTAGTCTTGGCAACGCACAAAGAGCCGCCTCTAATTTATTGTTACAGCCTACCGTAAAAGAGCAGACTTCATTAGAAGCCAAACGTTTTTGGGTGTACAAACCACCGATGAAATCAGCTGAGGCAGCACAAGCCAAGGCCTTGGAATTAAAAGCACTGGGAGTTCAGGAGTTATTTGTGATACAAAATTCTAGATGGAAAAATGCCATTTCATTCGGCGTTTTTGAAGATGAGAAACTTGCCAGCAGTTTATTAAATGAACTAAAAGCCAAAGGCGTAAAAGATGTTGTAAAAGCTTTGCGTAGTCAAGGTCGCGGACACGCCAGTTTATTATTTAACAAGCTTACCGATGCCGATGCCGTAGCCCTCAAAAAACTAAAGCCTGATTTCCCTGAAGCAAATCTAAAGGTTGTCAGTTGTGAGGCATCACAATAAAGGCAATACTCACTTATTCAGCACTTTTCAAAGCTTTTTTAGGTTCTTCACGGACCAAACAGCTCGTCTTCCACTATAATTTACACATGAAAAGCGCATTAGCAAATAACGTATGAAAATACTACTCTCAAACGACGATGGTTATTTTGCGCCTGGTCTCAATATTCTTGCAGAACAAATTGCTAAAATCGCCGATATTACCGTGGTTGCGCCAGAGCGCAACAGAAGCGGCGCCAGCAACTCACTCACGCTAGATCGACCTTTGAGCGTACGCAAAGCGGCAAACGGCTTTTTCTTCGTGAACGGCACGCCGACCGACTGCGTACACATCGCCTTAACCGGGTTAATGGATACTATGCCGGATATGGTGATTAGTGGCATTAACGATGGCGCCAATATGGGAGATGATACTATTTACTCAGGCACTGTGGCCGCAGCCATGGAGGGCTATTTACTGGGCATTCCATCCATTGCAGTTTCTATGTCACAACATAATTCCACCCACTTTGAAACCGCGGCCCGAGTGGCCGTTGAGCTGGTACAACATTATCAAAAAAATGGTTTTAAATCTGCCACGTTACTGAATGTAAATGTGCCGGACATTCCTTATAACGAGTTGCAAGGCCGTGTAGTAACACGCTTAGGCAAGCGCCATAAGGCAGAACCTGTTGTGCAATTAAAAACGCCACGCAATGAAACGGTATACTGGGTAGGCGCTGCAGGCTTGCCGAATGACGGCGGTGAAGGCACTGATTTTTATGCGGTAGCCAATAATAAAGTGTCTATTTCGCCGATTCAAGTTGATTTAACTAATCATACGCAACTTGCTGACATTAAAGATTGGCTTAAATAGTGGCACTCGCAAGACCTCCTACCCAGTCCGGCATCGGCATGACTTCGCTTCGCACACGCGAGCGCATGCTGGTACGTTTGCGCGAACAAGGCTTGAAAGATGAAGTCGTGCTTTCTGCAATTTCGGCTATTCCTCGCCATATTTTTGTGGACGAAGCCTTATCTATTCGCGCTTATGAAGACGTTGCGTTGCCGATTGGCTTTGGCCAGACCATTTCGCAGCCTTATATTGTGGCACGCATGTCGGAAATTTTACGCAACGGCAAACCCTTGCAGAAGGTACTAGAGATTGGCACCGGCTGCGGCTACCAAACGGCGGTGCTATCTAAACTGGCTAAAGAAGTCTACTCAGTTGAGCGCATTCGCCCATTAGTAATGAAAGCCAGAGGACATTTACGCGAACTCAAATGCATCAACGTGAAGCTAGGACATGCTGATGGTGCGCTGGGTTTGCCAGATTTGGCACCATTTGATAGTATTATCGTCACCGCCGCCGCCAGCCATATTCCGCAAGATTTGCTGGATCAGCTTGCCATCGGCGGGCGCCTGGTCATTCCTGT